>VGRF01000043.1 GCA_016875395.1 Deltaproteobacteria bacterium
TCGTGGACCTCCGATTCGGCGATCGTCGATTGCGAGACGAGTTTCGGGCGTGAATCGCGCTGAGGTTGCGTTTCAGCACCCGTTCCGCGCGGTCCCCAGCACCGGCGAGGCGTACCTCGGCGTCGAGTTCTGCAGCCGTCGGCCTGAAGTCGAAGCGCGCGCAGGCGCGCGAGGGGCAGGCTGCGATCTGCTGCGCCGGGGACGTGGGCTCGTTCGGGTCCACGATGCAGCCGAGGCAGAAGCGCAGGATGGCAAGCTTGGGGGAGGTCATCGCGAGTCGCCTTTTTCGTAGAGCTGTTGGGATCGGGGTTCTGTCCACGTCATCGAGAGGGGGGAGGGGGGCCCACCGGGGGGCATCCGGTGCGCGTCGCACTGACACAGACGCGACGTTCGATTGGCCGCCCCTTGCCCCCATCGGGGCCCCCTTCTCCGGGGTCTTCCCGACGTTGATCGCGGGGCCCCCTTTGCTCGTAGTTCGCTCAGGAAAAAAGCGCGCGGCTCCTCGGTCGAGCTCGTTGCGCCTCGATTCGCCCCCCCCACCCGGTCGCGCGCGAGAGGGTGCGCCTGGGGTGCGTTTGGCGAAGCGGATGCCGCGCCTCGCATGCGCTTGCCGCCCGCCGCCGCGCACGTGGTGCAAGCCCGCGTCACTTCTCACGCTTCTTTCGCCTTCCCAAGCCGAGTGTCGCGGGTTCGATTCCCGTCTCGCGCTCCAGCGCTCGGCACCACTGGAGGCGCCCGGTTCAGACGCTCGAGCACGTTTGCACAGTGACTCGGAGTCGCTCGCAACCCCGCAGCTTCCCTGAAAATAATGGTGGAACCGTTTCGGGTCTGGTGCCAATAATGGCCGCGCCGAACGCCGCCTTCCTGGCTGCGCGTTTCGAGGGGGTTCCCGCGTGAAGCGATACAAGTTCAGCGTTGCGGTTGTGGCGCTCGTGCTTGCGGCGGATGCGTCATTCGCCCAAGCAACCCAACCGGCTCAGCCGGCTCCCGCTGCCGCAGAGCCCGAGGAGATCATCGTCACGGGCTCGCGCATCAAGCGCGCCGATCTCGTCGCTAACAGCCAGGTGGCGATAATCGACGCAGAAGAACTCTCGTTGACCCAGACCGTGAACGTCGAAGACGTCATTCGCGAGATGCCGCAGGCAGTGCCCGGCTTTTCGCCCGGCGTGAACAACGGCAACCCGGGCGTCGCGACCGTGAACCTGCGCAACCTCGGCGACGAGCGCACGCTGGTGCTCGTCAACGGCAGGCGATTCATCGGCTACGACAGCGAAGGCGTCGTCGACCTGAACAACATCCCTGCCTCGCTGCTCGAGCGCGTCGACATCGTGACCGGCGGCCAATCGGCCGTGTACGGCTCCGACGCGATCGCGGGCGTCGTGAACTTCATCCTGAAGGACGACTTCGAGGGCGTGCAGTTCGACGTCGACTACGCGAACGCGCTGCGCGGTGGCGAGCCCACCAAGAGCATCAGCGCAACGGTCGGCGGCAACTTCGCCGACGAGCGCGGCAACGCGACGCTGCATGCCACCTGGACCAACCGCTCGGCCATTCTGCAGGGTGATCGCGCGTTCTCCGAGCGCGCCATTTCCACTGCCACCGGCAACTTCGGTGGTTCGTCGACCGACACGAACGGCAACTTTCTGTGCGTCCCGGGCTGCCGATTCACGGGCTCGTTCGGGCCGCAAACGTTCGTGGGCTTCGCTTCCGCGAACGGGAACCTTCAGCCGCGCGGAACCCGACGGTTCAACTACAACCCCTTCAACTATCTGCAAGTTCCAGAAGACCGTTACCAGCTGACAGGGCTGGTTCACTACGACCTCGCCGAGTGGGCGACGTTCTACGCTCAGATGCACTTCGCTCAGACGCAGGTGAACACGCAGATCGCGCCCTCGGGCACGTTCTTCTCGAACTTCGAGGTTCCGTTCGATAGCATCTACCTCAACGCGCAGTCGCGGCAGGTGCTGTTCGATCGCAATGGCGACGGCATCTTCGACCCGGCGTTCGACTCGAACGGCAACCTCTCAGTTGGCGCAGGGGACGTCGTAACGCTCGGTTACGGCCGCCGGACGATCGAGGTCGGGCCGCGCATAACTAACAACCGGACGCAGTCGTATCAGCTCCTCGGTGGCTTCCGAGGCGACCTTCCGTTCTGGGAGGGTTGGTCGTACGACTTCTCCGCCCAGCACGGTCGCACCGAGCTGTCGCGCGTGTTCCAGAACGACCTCTCTGGCCAGCGCATTCAAGACGTCCTCAACTCGAGCAGCCCGACGATCAACCCCGGCGCCGTAGAGGGAGGCGCCTGCCACGCGAGCGCTTCGCCGGGCTGTGTGGTCGGTAGCTTGTTCGGCGACGGCAGCCTGAGCGCCGCGACCGCCGCGTTCATCGCGCTGCAGGTCAACGAAGAGATCTACACCGAGATGGATTTGGTTCACTTCGATGTCGGCGGCGAGCTCGGGGACGCCTTCAAGATCCCTGGCGCGAGCCCGATCGGCGTTTCGATCGGCGCTGAGTGGCGCCGGCAGTCTTCCGAGTCTCACCCGGATGACTGCTACTCCACGCCGGACTGCAGCATCGGGTTCGGGTCGACTGCCTCGGTCATCGGCGAGTACAACGTCAAGGAGTTTTTCGCAGAAGTGCGGGTGCCTCTGCTCGAGGACGCAGCCTTCTTCGAGAGCTTGATCTTCGAGGGCGCCTATCGCTACGCCGACTACTCGACGTCGGGTAGCGCGAACGCGTGGAAGGTGGGGGGCGAGTGGGCGCCCGGGGAGTCCGCTGGACTGTCGGGCCTCCGGTTGCGCGTGAACTACCAGGAGGCCGTGCGCGCGCCGAACATCGGCGAGCTGTTTTCTCCAGTGACCCCAGGGCTGGATAACGCCAACGGCGACCCTTGCGCGGGCTTGGCAGAACAGAACAACGGCACGCCGCTCCCGATCTCGCAGGCGCTCCGCAACCAATGCGTGGCTACGGGCGCGCCCGCGATCGCCTTCACTCCCGATCCTCTGCGTCCCGGCTTCTTCATCACGACTGTGCCGGACGTGATCGCTGGGCAGATCAACATCATCAGCGGCGGCAACGTAGCCCTGAAGGAAGAGCAATCGAACACCCTGACTGTGGGTGGGGTGTATCAGCCGGAGTGGCTCGAGGGTCTGATGCTGACGCTCGACTGGTACCGAGTCGAGATCAAGAACGCGATCGGCTTGCTGAACGCGCAGACCGTTCTCGATGCCTGCTACGGCTCGGGTCAGCTGTGCAACTTGGTGGACCGAAGCTCGATCAACGGTGGCCTCGTTGGCGGCCCTGACAATGGCCTCATCACGACCCAGCAGAACATCGCGCAGTTGAAGGTGGCCGGCGTCGATTTCGGGATCGACTACGGCCTCGACCTCGGAAACATGGGACGAGTCGACATCAACCTCGTGGGCACCCGAGTGATCACGTACCAGTTCCAGACGGACCCGATCAGCCCGATCAACATCTGCGAGGGCCTCTACGGCGTCGTCTGCGACGGCGTCGGCGGCGGCGGCCCGAACCCGAAGGTGAAGTTCAACCAACGTACAACGTGGTACATCGGCGACTTCAACCTCGGTTACCGCTGGCGCTTCATCAACGCCGTAGATATCGACGACCCGGGTGCCGCGATTGCGCGACACGCGTCGATCAGCTCCACGCACTACGTGGACTTCGTGGTGGGGTGGTCGCCGACGTCGATCGAGATGCTGAAAGGGTTCGAGTTCCAGCTCGGAATCGAGAACATCTTCGATGAGAATCCGCCGATCGTCGGTCAGGAAGCGGGGACGACGGCCGCGAACAGCGGCAACACGTACCCGGGCACGTACGACGTGGCCGGCCGCGTGCTCCAGCTCTCGCTCACGAAGAAGTTCTAGGCCGTGACGCTGCGGGCGGGGGCGTGGCTCTCGCTGCTTCTCCCGCTCGCAGCGGCTGGCGATCCCGGGGAGACCCTGCTCGGCTGCCGGAAGCTCAGCGACGCTGCGGAACGACTCGCTTGTTACGACCGAGTCGTCGACCGCGCAGCGCAGACCATCGAACCCGAGGTGCTGGCGACGGCGCCTCGGGCTTCGTCTTCAGAGCCCGAGCGCTCGCTCCGGGAGCGCCTCTTCGGGCGCAGCGTCGAAGAAACAGATCGAGCGCTTCGGGATGCGTACGGCGTGCAGACCGCGGCTGAGCTCACCGCGGTTGCGACCGCCGTGAAGCGAGGCCCGGATGGCCGGGTCGTCGTCACGCTCGACAACGGGCAAGTCTGGCGTCAGACCGAATCTCGGGCGTTTCCGCTGCGCGAGGGACAGACAGTCCGCGTGCGAGAGGGCGCGCTCGGGTCGTTCTACATGAACCCGGTGGACGGGGGACGCACGGCGCCCGTCCAGCGCGTGCGCTGAGCTCTCGGCACCTCGCCTTTTCTCAGCTGTTGTACCCCGACTCCTCGTGCAGGCTGAGGTCGAGACCTCGTGTCTCGCTCTCTGCGTCGACTCGTAGCCCGACTGCCGCGCCCACGAGTTTCAGCAGCCCCCAGCTCGCGGCGGCCGTGTAGGTCGCCACCGCAGCGCACGCCATCAGCTGCGTCATGAACTGGCCGCTGATCGAGTAGCTCGCAGGGTCCGGCAGCCCCTTGCCGCCGAACAGCGGCGCCGCGAACACCGCGGCCAACAGCGTGCCGAGCAGGCCGCCGACGCCGTGCACGCCGAACACGTCGAGCGAGTCGTCGTAGCCCAAGCGCTGCTTCACCGTCGTCACCGCGTAGTAACAGATCACCCCCGCCGCGAGGCCGATTGCGAAGCCTCCGAACGGGCCGACGAAGCCCGATGCGGGAGTCACGGCCGCGAGGCCGGCGACCGCGCCCGTCGCGATCCCGAGCACGCTCGGCTTGCGCTTGAACCACTCGATCGCCATCCACGCGGTCGCGGCGGTCGCGCCCGAGATCTGCGTCACGAGGATCGCCATCGCGGCGTTGCCGTCGGCGGCGAGGGCGCTGCCGCCGTTGAAGCCGAAACAGCCCACCCACAGCATGCCGGTGCCCGTAAAGCACATCGTCAGGTTGTGCGGGAGCATGGCGGTGCGGCCGCAGGCGGTGCGCGGCCCACGGCGATGCACGCGACGAGCGCGGCGACCCCGGCTGTCAGGTGCACGACGATGCCGCCTGCGAAGTCGAACACGCCGCGGTCGAAGAAGAAGCCGCCGGCGCCGCCCCAGACCATGTGGGCGACGGGCACGTACACGAGCAGCATCCACAGCGACGAGAACAGCAGCATCGCCGAGAACTTCATGCGCTCGGCAAAAGCGCCGACGATCAGGCCAGGCGTGATCACCGCGAAGGTGAGCTGGTAGACGAAGAACGCCGCTTCGGGGATCGAGCCGCCGGTCGAGTCGACGGTCAGGCCGCGCAGGAAGGCCTTGTTGAGCGTGCCGATGAACAAGTTAAGGTTGACCTCGCCGGCAGCCATGCCCGTCGTGTCCAACGCGAGGCTGTAGCCGCACACGAGCCAGATCACGCTGCCGACGGCCGTCAGCGCCGTGCAGTGCATCAGCGCACCGACAGCACGTTCTTCGTGCGCACGAGGCCGCCGTAGAAGAGCGCGAGGCCGGGGATCATCATGAACAGCACGAGCGCGCTGGCGACCATCACCCACGCGGTGTTGGCGCCGTCGATTCCTTCGGCGCGGGCAGGGGCGCTCGCGAAGAGCGCGACGGCGAAGGCCAAGAGTGAAGCGAAGCGAGTCATCGTCACCTCTGCTGGTTGGGGGCAGGGGCGATTTACTCGCAGCGCACGGCGATTTCTGCGACGAATCGGCCCATGCGCGCAAAAAACGGCGTTCCTGTGCGTGCTACAGGACAGCTGGGCCCGTATCGATTCAGCCCGCAGCGGTGCGCGCCGCACGCTCACCGCCGCGCGGCTCAAGGCAGTGGCGGAACGCCCGGGTCGCGCTGCACGCCGAACGTGTTCAGCGCCATCGCGACGAGGTGGTACTGCCCGATCGTGAAGACGAGGTCCATCAGCTGCTGGCGATCCCACGTCTTCGCGAGCTCGGCCCAGGTGCCGTCGGAGATCATCTGGTCGTCGTGCAGCTCGTCGGCGGCGCACAGCACCGCGGCGTCCGCCGCGCTCCAGCCCGCCGCGTTGGGACCCGCCGCGACGCGCGCGATCTCGTCGTCGGAGATGCCGCAGCGCTTCGCGATCAGCACGTGCTGGCCCCACTCGTACTCGCTCTTGCAGCGGTAGCCGACGCGCAGGATCGCGAGTTCGCGCTCGCGCTCGGGCAGCGTCGACTTGCCGAGGATGTGGTTGCCGAACACGAGCCAGCGCCGCATCAGCTCGGGATGATGCGCGAGCGTGCCGAAGATGTTGAGGATGCGGCCGTTGAACAGGCCGCCGCCCGCGAGCTTCTCGAGCTGCTCGCGCGCTTCGGGCGGCGCGGTCTTCGGGTCGAGGGGCTCGATGCGAGGCTTCGAGAGGCGCATGCGGATCTCCGTTCTCGTCAGGGAGTCGCGAGCGCGGCGATCAGCTCCGCGCGGCCGGGGCCAAGGTACGGCTCTTCGCGCTGCTCGCGCGCCTGGTAGACCTTCAACACGCGCTGCAACAAGTCCGGGCGCTTCATCAGGTCGCCCGGCGCATCCAGCAAGTTGAACCCGCGCGAGAACGCGCGCAGCACCGTCGCGTCGAGGCGCAGCGCCGGCACGAGGCCGCGCTGCATCAGATCGCGGAAGTAGGCGCGCGGGTCGACGGCGCCAGGCTTCTCGCCGCCCGGGCGCGGCTCCTCGCGCAGCTTTGCCGCCCACGCCGCAGCATCGCGGTCTTGCGCGAGCGCCGCGGCGTACCACGGCACGATCTCGCGCTCGGTCGCCGCTTCGAGTGCGCGCGCAACGGCGAGCACGTCGCCGCCGCCTTCGCTGAGCGCGTCCGCGAGCATCCAGGCGTGCAGCAGCGCGAAGGTGCAGCCGCGTCCGTAGAGCGGGTTCGTGTGGATCGCGGCGTCCCCTAACAACACGACGCCCGCCACGCGCGGCTCCGCGTCCTTGCACAGCGTGCGCCGCGTGTTGCGCAGGCCGTCCATGCCGAACACGGTCGTGATCGGCTGCGCAATCGCGGGATCGATCCAGCGCGCGATCACGGGAAACTGGCGCGCTGCGGCCTCGAACGGCGCCTCGCGCAGCAGCGCGCGCAGCGGCTTGTCTTCGGGCGCCGCGGCAAACGTGATCGAGAAGATGCGGCTGTCGCCGTGAAAGATCGCGTACTTGAGGTAGCCGAGGTCCGCCCCGATCGTGGTCTCGCGCTCGGGCGGCGTGATCCCGTCGCGCAGCTCGTAGAAGCGCGAGCAGTAGTAGACCCCGCACGGCTCGCTCGTCTCGCGGAGCTTCGGGAGGCCCGCAGCGTCGAGCCAGCGCGCGAGCGGCGAGCGTCGTCCGCTCGCATCGACGACGAGGTCGGCGGCGAGCACTTCCTCCCCGCTCCGGACGCGCACGCGCAATCCCGCGACGCGCGGCTTTCCCGCGAGCTCGCCCGCCACGACGAGGCCGCGCACCTCGCAGCCATCGCGGAACGTGACGTTGCGCTCGCGCTCCACCAGGCGGTGCAGCACCCACTCGAACGTGATGCGCCGGCAGGCGAGCAGCGTGAGGTCGTCGTCGCCCGGCTTCGGTGCGGGGTCGTCGATCCCGGGCCGCAGCAAATTCGACAGCGGGAGCTCCTCGGCTCCCGCGGCCAGCAGCGCCGCAAGCACGTCGGGCGCTCGATCCCGCAACAAGTTGCGCAGACGCGCGAGGAACGCGTGCGAGTGCTTCACCTGCGGCGCGCCGCGGCGCTCCCAGCGCTCGAAGGCGAGGCCTGGCGTCTCGGGCAGCGGCGTCGCGTCGCGCTCGAGCAGCGTCACGCGATGTCCCGCGCGGCCGAGCGCGAGCGCGGCCCCGAGCCCTGCGATGCCAGCGCCGACGATCGCGACGTGCATCAAGCGACCGCCGCGTACGCGAGCATCGCGTGCATCACAGCGCGCCGTCCGCGCGCAGCGCCGCGATCATCTTCTCGCCGAGCGCGCGGTGCGTCTCGCGCTCGTAGAGCAGGGGCTGCTCGTCGCGCCACGACTCGTCGAAGCCCGGCTGCCACGGGAACGCGCCGCGCGCATCGGGCCAGAAGCACTGGAGTGCGGCCACACGGTCGCGCTGGTAGTGCCACGCGGCGTTGCCGAGAAACGCCTCGGTCCACTTCGCGTCGACCGCGCGGAACGCGATGGGGAGATCCTGCAGCACGCCGCTCAGCTCAGTGCCGGCTTCGAGCTGCGTTCCCGCACGCACGCGCTCGCCGAGCGCGTTGAGCAGTGGCGCAAGAATCGAGAGGTCCTCGCCGAACACGATCAGCTCGGGATGCGAGAAGCGCTGCTCGAGCCCGATCGTGTGGACCCAGCCTGCGGCGCCGTGGTCGGGCGGAATCAGTACGAGATGCCATCCGTGCCCCGCGATGTCGGCTCGCACGCGCGCGTCGATGTCTGCTTCGGATTCCACGGCGCTCAGGGTGACGTGATGCGCGGAACGCAGCCACTCAGCGCAGCAGCGCGATCAGATCCTCGCGCGTCAGCTCCGCGCCTGGGCCGCCGTCCAGCGCGGCGGCGGCGAGCGCGCGCTTGCTCTCTTGCAGCGCGAGGATGCGCTCCTCGACGGTGTCCTGCGCGACGAGGCGGTGCACGAGCACGGGGCGTTCCTGCCCGATCCGGTGCGCGCGATCGGCGGCCTGATCTTCGACCGCGGGATTCCACCACGGGTCGAGCAAGAACACGTGATCCGCCGCGGTCAGGTTGAGCCCGACGCCGCCCGCGCGCAGCGAGATCAGGAACACGGGCGGGCCGGTCTCGGCCTGAAAGCGCGCGACCACCTCGCCGCGATCGCGCGTCGCGCCGTCGAGTCGCACGAAGTCGACGCCCGCATCGCGCAGCCGCGGCTCGACGAGATCGAGCAGCGCGGTCCACTGCGAGAAGACGAGCGCCTTGTGGCCGTCGGCGACGACGGTGTCGAGGCGGTCGACCAGCAGCTCGAGCTTCGCCGAGGCGTCGAGCGTTTGGCCCGGCACGAGGCGCGGGTGACACGACGCCTGCCGCATCCGTAACAACGCCTCGAGCGCCTCCATCACGCTGCCACCGCGCGCGAGGCGTTCGAGCACGGCCGGGGTCGTGGCGGCCCGCACCGCGTCGTACACCGCGCGCTCCGCGTCCGACAGCACGCAGTGCAGCACGACGTCGGTGCGCGGCGGCAGCTCCGGCGCGACCTCGGCCTTGCGCCGCCGCAGCACGAACGGACGCAGGCGCTCGCGCAGGTGCGCTGCGGCCTCGGCGTCCGCGCTCGCGATCTTGCGCGCGTAGCGCTCGTCGAAGTCGCTGCGCCCCCCTAACAAGCCGGGGTTCAGGAAGTGCATCTCGCTCCAGAGCTCTTCGAGGCGGTTCTCGACCGGCGTACCGGTGAGCGCGATGCGCCGCTCGGCGCGCAGCCCGAAGGCGGCGCGCGCGGTCTGGCTGTCGGGGTTCTTGATCGCCTGCGCCTCGTCGAGCACGACCAGCTCCCACGGCACGGCCGCGAGCTTCTCCGCGTCGCGGCGCAGCAGCGCGTAGGTCGTCAGCGTGACCGCCCCCGCGTACTCGAGCTCCCGATCCGCACCGTGATAAGTATGCACTTCGAGCTCGGGGCGGAAACGCGCGAGCTCGCCCTGCCAGTTCGCGAGCAAGCTCGTCGGCGCGACGACGAGCGTGCGCGGGCCGAAGGTCGCGAGGGCCTGCAGCGTCTTGCCGAGGCCCATGTCGTCGGCGAGCAGGGCGCCGAGGCCCGCGCGTCCGAGGAAGTGGAGCCAGCGCACGCCGATTCCCTGATAACTGCGCAGCTTCGCGGCAAGCTCACGCGCGATCGGCGCTTCGGGGAGGCGCGTGAAGTCTTCGAGCAGGGCGGCGAGCTTCTCGAACGCGGGCGGCCGCGGCTGCTCCAGGGCGTCGCAGAGGCGCGCGAGATCGGGCAGGGCGCTCGCGGGGAGCGAGCCGTCCAGGCGGCGCGCGGCGAGCAGATCCGCGACGAGCGGCCCGAGCTTCGCGAGCCAACCCGCCGGCAGCTTTGCAAAGCCGCCGCCGAGCAGCGGCACGAGCGACTCGCCCGCGCGCCACGCGCCGATCACGGCGCCCGCATCCGCGTCGCGCGCGCCGCTCCGGAAGCGCACGCCGAAGCGGGCGTCGTCCGCGTCGAGCGCGGGCGTGAGGGCATCCGCGAGAAAGAACTCGCGGTGGGCACTCCCCGACACGCTCACGCTCGTGCGCTCGAGGCGCTCGCGGAAGCGGATTGCGTCGCCCGCTGTCAGGTCCGCACGGTGCCCCGGCGAGAGCTCGAGCTGTTGCGCGAGACGGCGTGCGAGCTCGCGCTCGGCAGCTTCGTCGCGAATCGGGATCGCACCGCCGAGCGCGACGAGCTTGCCCGCGTCGACCCGCGCGATTGGCGGGTCGCCGTACACGATCGTCGCCAGCACCGAGAGCTTGTCGCCGCGCCGCTCGGTCTCGATGCGGAGGCGCGGCGGCTCACGGCGCCCGCGCGCGAGGCGCGTCGTGTCGATGTCGACGGGGACGCGGCGCTCGAGCTCCGGGATCACGTCGGCGACGAGCGCCGCCACATCGTGCGCGCTCACGAAGCGCCCCGGCGGGCGCAGTTCCTCGCGCTCGCGGCCCGTGAGGCGCGAAGGCCCGAGCTCGCGCAGCACGTCGCCGCACAGCGCGAAGCCGTCCGGAAGCGCGCGCGTCACGGGAGGGTCGGGCAGCACGACGAGGCGAAACGCGGCGCCGTCGTCGACGAGACGCGCGCGCCACGCGACTGGCTCGCGGCTCGTGCGAATCTTCGCGCCGTCGAGCGCGATGTCGTCGCACGCTTCGAGCGGCGCGAGCAGCGCGCGCAGCACCCCGCGCGGCAGCACGCCGAACGTTGCATTGCCGAGCGCGATCTCGGCGGCGACATCGCTCTGCGTCGGGCTCACGGGCGGGCCCGCGACTCGCCCCGAGCGCAGCGCGCTCAGCGAGGCGCGCAGCGGCTCCTCCTTGCCCTCGCGCACGACCACGCGTGTGAGCGAGAGCCCCTCCGCGTCCGTGTTGAAGCGATAGGCGATCGCGCCCGCGCTCGACGCCGCAGCCGCAGCCAGCTCGCGCCCCTCTTGCTGCGCGCGCCGCAGCGCGATCACCGCCGCTGCGACGTGCGCGCACGGATCTTCGTCGTCGCCGCAGTCGCACTCCCACTCCGCGTCGTCGACGTAGAGCAGCACGGTCGGGTGTGCGATGCCGCGCGGCGGACGCACGCGCAGCACCACTTCGCCCGCTGCGGCGCGCTCCTGCGTCACCGCGTTCGTGCGCGCGAGCTCGACGCCGGTCGACCACACGCTGCGTTCGGCTTCGCCGCGCACTCTCTCGAAGAGCTTCTGCACGCCGCGTTTATAGGAAGTTCGCTTGCCCGCGCGAGGGCGCTCGCGTACCTCCCGCGCATGGGCTCGTACATCACGCCCGAAGGCTTCCGCCGCCTGCAAGAGGAGGCGGACCGGCTTTGGCGTGTCGAACGCCCGCGCGTGACCCAACAAGTCGCCGAGGCGGCGGCGCTCGGCGATCGCTCCGAGAACGCGGAGTACATCTACGGGAAGAAGCGGCTGCGCGAGATCGACGGGCGGCTGCACTTCCTGCAGAAGAAGCTCGACTCGCTGACTGTGGTGAGCGAGCCGCCGCCGCGCACGGACCGCATCTACTTCGGCGCGTTCGTGACGGTCGAGGAGGAGAGCGGCGAGAGCGCCGAGTACCGGCTCGTCGGCCCGGACGAATCCGATCCCGCGCAGGGGCTGCTCTCGATCGAGTCGCCGCTCGGCCGCGCGCTGATGGGGAGGATCGCGGGCGATGAAGTGACGCTGCGCCGGCCGCGCGGCGAAGCGGTGATCGCGGTCGTCGCGATCCGCTACGCGGAGAACCCATGAGCCTCGAGTTCTTTCCGAACTACAACGCGGGCCGCCCGGAGCGGCCCGGCGACTGGGCGCGGGCACGCGAGGCCGAGGGCTGGCACGGGCTCGCGGCGAGCGACCACTTCGTGACGCTCGGGCTCGCGTACCCGCACGTGTGGGTCGTGCTCACGGAGATGGCCCTCGCCACCGAGCGCATCCCGGTCACGTCCTCGTTCGCGAACAACCTGTTTCGCTCGCCGGTCGAGTTCGCGCAGGCCTCGCTCTCGCTGAACCGCGCGGCGCGCGGGCGCTTCGAGGCGGGCCTCGGCGCGGGCTGGGTCATGGACGAGATCGTGCGCATGGGCATGCGCTACCCGGCCGGGCCCGAGCGCGCGGGCATGTACATCGAGGCGCTTCAGATCGTGCGCGAGCTGCTGCACACGGGGCGCTGCAAGTTCGCGGGCAAGCACTACCAGATCGAGATCGGCGAGCCGGGCCTCGCGGACCTGACGGCCCAGCCGCCGCTGCTCGTGGGCTCCGCGGGCGGGCCGCGCACGCTCCGGGCGCTGCCGCCGCTCGTCGACCGCATCGAGGTGAAGCCGAACGCGCCCGCGACGCGCGGCGGGTCGCTCGACCTCGCGAAGTACGGCGCGGTCAGCGAGGGGGACGTTCGTGCCGCGGTGGAGCGCGTGCGCAGCGTCCGCGCCGACATCCCCATCGGCACGTTCGTCCTGGTGGGCGCGGTGCCGGCGGCTCACGCGGCGCAGCTACGGGCCCCGTTCGGCAGCGGCTTCCTCTCGCGCTTCCTCGGGGAGCCCGCCTCGGTCGCCCAGGCGCTGTGCGACCTCGAGGGCCTCGGCTTCGGCCGCGTGCAGCTCACCGAGATCGCGCCCGGCACGCTCGAGCGCCTCCGCCCGCTGCTGCCGCTGCGAAGGGCCTGAGCCCGGCGCTCCCGCACGACTTGCATTCAAGTTTCATCGGCCGCGCGGCGAAAAACTCGCGAACAGCACCGCTGTGATTCACGCGAGGTTGCGCATGGCCGGATCGCCCCGAGTTCAGCTTTCGCTCAAAGGTCGCCTGCTCAGCGAGGTTCCCTTCGCGGGCGCGCAGCTCCGCATCGGCCGCATGCGCGAGAACGACGTCGTCGTGAACAACCTCGCGGTGAGCCGCTTCCACGCCGTGCTGAAGCGCGACGGCGAGGGCTACGTGCTCGAAGATCTCGGCAGCGAGAACGGCACGCTGCTGAACGGCGAGCGCGTGAGCGGCACGGCGCCGATGACCCCGAGCGACGTGATCCAGCTCGGCAAGTACGAGCTGCGCATCGTGTCCGGTGCAGGCCTCGCGATCGCGGGCCCGCCGCAGAAGCGCGGCAACGATGCGTGGGATGCTTCGCAGACGTTTCTCGCGCTCGACCCGCTCGCCGCTCCTGCTGCGCCCGCGCGCGCCGAGCCGAAGCCCGCGCCGACTCCCGCGCCCGCCGCTCGCGATGCGGATCCCGAGGGTGTGTTCGCGTTCGGCGAGGAGGATGTCGCCGCTTCTGCCGAGCCTGCACTCGAAGCCGTCGCCGAGATGGAGACGGATCCGCTCACCACGCCGAACCCCGAGCACACCTCGCTGTTCGACTTCGGCGATGCGGCCCCCGCGGTCTCGAAGACCGCCGAGCTGCCGCCAGCGCCCGCGCCGAAGGCCGCGCCTGCGGCGCGAGCGGCGGCGCCCGCGGAAGACGCCATGCACGCGGGTCTGATCGTGCAGCGCGACGGCAAGCTGCACTTGTTACGGCCCTGGGAAGATGGCGAGCTATGCGCGGGCCGCGCGCCCGAGTGCGAGATCGTGCTCGCGGACGCCGGCGTCTCGCGCAAGCACGCGCAGTTCTCGCGCACCGCGAGCGGCTACGAGGTGAGCGATCTCGGCTCCGTGAACGGCATCTACGTGAACGGCCACCGCACGAAGCGCCACACGCTTCAGGTGGGCGACGTGGTGCGCATCGAGACCTTCGAGCTGACGTTCGTGCTCGACCGCCAGCCGATCGGCAGCGAGGTGAACGGCCCGGTGCCGGCGAAGCCGTCGGTGCAGGACGGCGCGCGCACGACGTAATTCTCGCTCGGCATGCCGGCGGCCGACGACGAGGCGTTCGTGCTGTCGCCGGTGGCTGGCGATCCCACCGAAGCGCCCGACTCCGCGCGCGCCGAGGAAGCCCCCCCGGTCTTCGCTGCGGGCCTCGACGACGAGTTCGAAACGCTCCCGCCTGCAGCCAACCCGCTCGAGGGACCCGAGCTCGCGGTGCTGCCCGAGGCGGACGTGATGGCCGCGGAGGACGAGGACGAAAAGGACTCGACGCTCGACCGCATCGAGCTCCAGCTCATCTCGACGCCCGCCGGGGCGCAGGCCTCGACGAGCAGCGGCACGCTCGGCCTCACGCTGCGCTTCGACGCTTCCGCGATGTCGCCCCGCGCACGCGAGGCGTTCGCAGTGCTCGCCGAAGAAGGCGTCGCGATCAGCGCGCGCGTGGAGTTCACGCGCGGCGAATAGCCTCGACCGCGGATCCGGGCCTGGCACGGAAGCGCGCTCGCAGCGTTACGCCGTCTGCGAGCGGCCCCGCGAGATCACGCCCGCGCGCCGCTCGGCGATGTCTTTCGCCGAGACGCCACGGACGTGCTCGTTCGACAGCTTCACCTCGAGCGCGCGCGCGTCGCCGTAGTTGGTCGCGTAGCCGTCGTCGATCATGCGCTTGTAGCCCTCCACCGCGCCGGGCACGCACGAGAGCATGTCCCTTGCGAGCTGGCGGCACGTGGGCATGAGCTGGTCGGTCGGTACGAGGCGGGCAAGCAGGCCCCAGTGCTCGGCCTCGTCGGCGCTGATGAAGTTGCCGGTGAACGAGACCATCTTCGCGCGCGTGGGGCCGAGCACGCGCGACAGCTTCTGCGAGAGGCCCCAGCCGGGCAAAATGCCGACTCGCGCGTGGGTGTCGGCGAAGCGCGTCTCGGGGCAGCCCACGAGCACGTCGCAGGCGAGCGCGAGCTCGAAGCCGCCGGTGATCGCGAAGCCGTTGATCGCGCCGATCACCGGGTGCGGGTAACGCTCGATCGTCTCGACGAGGCCGTACTGCACGCCGCCGGCCGGCGCCTCGGTGTTGTTCCCCCCAGGCCCGCGCTCGCCCATCTCCTTCAGGTCGAGGCCGGCACAGAACGCCTTGCCCGCGCCGGTGAGAATCGCCGCGCGCACCGATCCGTCCTTCTCGAGGTCGCGGAAGGCGCGCAGCAGCGCGCCGCGCAGCGCCGAGTTCAGCGCGTTGCGGTTCCCCGGGCGATTCAGCGTGATCGTCGCGACGCCTTCGCTGCGCTCGATCAGGAGGACCTGTTCGGACATCGGGGCTCCTTGGAGTGAGGCGCGCGATGCTACGCCAGCCCCCTGGCGGCTGCGCTCGTGGTAGGGTGCGCCTAACAACTGGAGATCGTGATGCGAACACTGCTGCGCGTGCTCGGGGCGATCGTCGTCGCCGCCGCGGCGCTTCTTATCGGAGCGCGTTTCCACGACGGCCCGCTCGCGATCGTCGCGGGCGGCGCCTTCACGAGCGGCGAGCGCTACGACGGTCCCGAGCCGGACTGGTCCTTCGTGCGCGATCTCGACACGGTCGAGATTCAATCGCTCGAGCCCGCGCGCTCGCGCACGACCTGGGTCGTGGAGCACGAGGGCCGCGTGTTCATTCCGTGCGGCTACATGAGCTCGTGGTGGGGCCGCTTGTGGAAGAAGTGGCCGCTCGAAGCCGAGCGCGACGGGCGCGTGATCCTGCGCATCGACGGCAAGCTCTATGAGCGCTCTCTCGTGCGGCGCCGCGACGGCGCCGCGCTCACGCCCGTGCTCGACAAGCTCGCCGCGAAGTACCTCGGCGCGACGGGCCCCGTGGCCGGCGCGGCCGAGCAGGTGGATTCGGGCTCGCTGTGGATCTTCGAGGTCGTGCCGCGCTCGTGACCGCGCGGCGCGTGCGGTTCCCGCAGCGCACGCGCTCCCTCAGCGCGGCACGTGCCGCACTCCCCAACAACTCAGCCCGCGCGAGGTGCAGCGGGTCATCCGCCCGTCGCTGCCGCCGCCTCCAGCGCCTTGTCCTCGTTCGCGCGCTTGATCACGTAGAGGCGAATGTTCTCCACCTGCTCGGGCGAGAAGTTCGCCGACCACCCGACCATGCCGCGGCCCTTCATCACACCGTCGTGCACGATCTGCTTCCACTGCTCGGCGTTGTTGAGCGCGGGCGAGGTGCGCAGGTCGGTCACGAGCGTGCCGGCGACTGCGGCGTCGCCGTGACAGACGCCGCAGTAATTATTGTAGTTGTAGTTGCCCTCCGCGGTTTGCTCGGGCGTGCCGGTCGGCGCGGGCGGATCCAGCACGAGCTTGGTGGCGGGGGTGAGCGGCGGCAGCGTCGCAGTGCCGCCGAGCTTGAAGACGAGCATCCGGCTCACGTTGCGCACGGGCCCGGACTTCGGCGCGAGCACGCCGGCGTTGAGGTCCCACACGCCGCCCCAGCCCGCGAGCACCGCCACGTACTGCGTGTCGCCGACCGAGTACGTCATCGGCCCCGCGACGATTCCGGTCTGCGCGGGGAAGCTCCACAGCTGCTTGCCCGCGTCGGCCGTGTACGCACGCAGCTCGCCGCTCGCGGTGCCTTGGAACACGAGGTTGCCCGCGGTCGAGAGCGTGCCGCCGTTGATCGGGCCGGGGTGCTCCACCGTCCAGCGCGGCGCGCGCGCCACCGGATCCCACGCCACGAGCGCGCCGGTCGTCTTCGCGAGCCAGTCCTCGCGCACTTCCTGATCCGCCGGCATCGCGCCCGCACTGAAGTCGACACCGAGCTGCATGCCCACCGCGCTCGGCTTCCAGTCCTTACTCACGGTCTTGAACGTCGCCGCGGCCTCGTTCTTCGGGATGTAGACGAGCCCGGTGTTTGGGCTGAACGACATCGGGTGCCAGGTGTGGGCGCCCGTCGGGCCCGGGTAGCTCGTGAAGGCCTTACCGGTGATGTCGTACTTCGCTTCGGGCAGCACGTTGGGTCGGCCGGTGACGGGATCGAGTCCCGACGCCCAGTTCACGTTCGCGAACGGCGTGCCCGAGATGAACTGGCCGGTCTTCGCGTCGAGCACGTAGAAGAAGCCGTTCTTCGGCGCGTGCAGCACGACGCGGCGCGGCGCGCCATCCAGCTCGAGCGTCGCCGCGATGATCTGCTGGTTGGAGTCGAAGTCCCAGCGGTCCTCGGGCGTTTCCTGGAAGTGCCAGACGTACTCGCCCGTGTCCGGGCGGATCGCGACGATCGAGGCGGTGTAGAGGTTGTCGCCGGCCTCGCTGTTACGAACGGCGGGGTTCCACGGCTCCGCGTTGGCGGTGCCGAAATAGATGAGGTCCGTCTCAGGGTCGTAGGTGGTCGAGTCCCACACCGTTCCACCGCCGCCGAGCTTCCACCACTCGCCGCTCCAGGTCTTCGCGGCGGTCTCGAGGTGCGCGCCCTCGAACGGCTGCGAGGGATCGCCGGGCACGGTGTAGAAGCGCCAGGCCTGCTTGCCGGTCTCCGCGTCGAAAGCCGCGAGATAGCCGCGCGTGATGTACTCCGCGCCCGCGGCGCCGATCACCACGTTCCCCTTCACGATGCGCGGCGCGCCGGTTATCGCCATGTGCGAGCCGTCGGGGATGCTCCGCACCTTCCACACGACCGCGCCGGTCGCCGCGTCGAGGGCGACCACGTCGCCGGCGAGCGTCGCGACGAACACCTTGCCCTCGTAGGCGGCGACGCCGCGGTTCACCGCGTCGCAGCAGACGTCGACGAGCTTCTCGCGCGGCACCTGCGGGTCGTACGCCCACAGCAACTTCCCGGTCGTGGCGTCGAGCGCCTTCACCATCGACCACGCCGTGGAGAAGTACATCACGCCGTCGACCACGAGCGGCGTCGCCTCTTGGCCGCGCGCCGTGTCGAGATCGAACGACCAGGCGAGGCCGAGCGTCGTGACGTTGCCGTCGTTCACCGCGGTGAGCGGCGAGAAGCGGTGCTCGTCGTACGTGCGGCCGTACGTGAGCCAGTTCGCACCGTCGTCAGCCGCCGCGAGGAGCCGCGCGTCGTCCACCTGCGCGACTGGCGCGGACTCCGCGGGGCTGGCGGGAGCAGACGGTGCTTCGGACTCGGAGCACGCCGTCGCGACGAACAAGCACAGCGCGAGCAGCGAGCCCGCCTTCGAGTGAGAGCGCTTCACGGTGAGTCGGCCTCCGCGGAGGCCGCGAGCGGCGCGAATCGCTCGCGGCGTGCGGGCTCCGTAACGAGCGGCGCACGCTAACACGGGCATGCGGCTCGCTCGGCCGCGCAGCCTCACGCGCTCGCTGCAAAATCTCCGAGCCGCGGGTTCCAGCCCAGGACGACGTACAGCGTCCACACTCCGAGCGCGGTGCCGAGGGGCGCGAACGGGAGCAGCAGCACGCCGCACGCGATGCCGAGCCCGCGAGCCCAATGCGCGTGGCGGCGCAGGCCGACGCCGAGTGCGAGCCACGGCGCCCCGGACAACGCGATGCCGCCCACGACGGCGCCGCCGATCGCGAGCGCCTCGTTCGAGACGCTGCGCGCGAAGGCCGCCGCGCCGCCGAGGACGACGCTCGCGATCACGGCGAGTGCGAGCGCGCTGAGCCCGAGCGCGGTTTGCACGCGCGCGAGCGAGCGCAGCTGCGGCGCGAGCTTCTTCGCGCGCTCGATCGCGCGCAGCTGCGGGGCGTAGCTCGCGTCGTCGAGCTCGGTAGGCATGTCGACGGAGGCTGCGCGCAGCGGCGCTGCGCTCGTCCGCGCGGGCGCCGTCACGCGTTGCTCGCCGCCGCGACGATCACGGAGCGGCCGGCCGTCGCGGGCACGCTGCGCAGGGAGTGCGCGCGCTTCAGCTCCTCGAACTCGAGGCGCGCGCCTTCCGCGATCGCGTCGCGGCGCAGCTCGCGGATGCGCTGCGTCGTCTCGTCGCCCGCGCCGAGCTCGCGCTCGAGCGTCGCGGCGGCCGACATCTTCTGCACGTAGGCGCGCACGTTGTCGAGTGCCTGCACGTCTGCCTCGACCGAGAGGGCGTTCAGCGCCTCGTGCATGCGGCGCCGCGCGCGCGCGCTCGCGAGCGCCGCGAGCATTCGCCCCTTCTCCTGCTCGAGCTGCCGAATCTCCTCGCGGAAGCGCATCAGGTTGCGCTTCGAGTCCGCGGCCTCATCGCGCAGCGTCGCCACCTCGCGCTCGATGCGCTCGAGGTCGGCAGCCACGTTCTGCTTGTGCTGCACCAGCGCGAGGCCCGCGGCGTCGTCGCCCTTGCTGAGCGCGCGGCGAATGTCCTCGATCGTGCGCGAGAGCTCGTGGCGGCGCTCGGCAAGCTCGGCTTCGAGCTTGTTCCGCGTGTAGAGGATGCCGGCGACCGCGTCCTTGAGTGCGCGGTACTGGCCGAGCTGCGACTGAATCGCCTGCTCGTACACGGCGCGCGGGTTCTTCTCCTCGCGATCGCGCACCCAGCCGAAGCCGAGTCCACGCAGCAGCGAGCCGAGGCGAGCGAAGAAGCTGGGGCGTTCCTGATCCATCACTTCCCTCCGTGCGGCAGTGTCGCCGCGGTGTTGCCGCTCTCTCGCGCCTACGCGACGCGATGCGGTGGGTTCACAGAAC
>VGRF01000044.1 GCA_016875395.1 Deltaproteobacteria bacterium
TCCGCCTCGCGCAGAATCTTCACCATCTGCTCTTCCGTAAACCGACTCTTCTTCATGGGGGCTTCCTTTCCGTCGGAAGCCATTCTCTCTCAAGAATCAGTCGGTCCGAGAATCGGCCAGCAGGTCACGTGCTCGGTTCTCGATTGTTTACGACAGTGATCGTCGGATACGTGACGAGACCGGGGAACGTGTCTTCGTCTATCAGGCGAACCTCCTCGACATGCATCGTCGCCATCAATCTTCGCAGCGGTCGCGCAGTCTCCACGTAGAGAAACTTCTCGGGCGTGATGAACACGAGGCGACCGGACGTACGCAATAGGCGAAGCGCCTGCTCCGTAAACAACAGGTACAGATCGAAGCGCCCGCGCGCGGTTGCGAAGCGTTGTCGGTAGGTCGCCTTCTCCGCGCTCGAAAGCCCCAAGATCGAGACGTAGGGCGGGTTTCCGACAATGAACTCGAACTGACAACGACGCGGCGCGAGGAAGTCGTCGTGCACGATCCGAACGCTCTGGATGTGGGCAAACTTCGCTGCGAGCACAGGTAGGTGCCGAGAATCAGCCTCCACGCCGGTGATCTGGGGCAAAGCGATCGCTCGCTTGCGACACCAACGGATGACGCCGTCGATGAACTCACCTGTCCCGCAACCTGGGTCGAGAACAGAGTCAGTTGGCTTGGGCGCGCGCTCGGCAAAGAGCATCTCGACCATCAGATCGACGACTGCGCGCGGAGTCGGAACGAAGCCTTTCATCACATTCATCTCCGCGGGACCTGCGGGCGAGAAGTCGCTCGACTGAAGCGAGACCCAAGCGTTGGGTCAAGGCGCACAATGGTTTTTCTGTTCCGATTGCGGATCATGCTGCGCTTCACTGATTGGGTCGCACAGGGATCCGACGCCATGTCCCACATCACCTCCTACTCCGTCATGCCCATCCCCCCCGTCGAGGCCAACACGCGCTGGTTCGACGCCGGCGCGGTGCGCATCGGGGTGCAGTACCGGCTGCTCGACGATGCGATTGCGGCAGCGGCGGACGCAGGGCTCGGCGCTGCGGCGGGTGGGGAGCGCGGGCAGACGACGGGGCTCGATGATCGCGGCGTGGCGCTGCACGTGGTCGCGGAGCAGGACGGCGAGTGGCGCGAGTTCCTGCGCTTCGACTGCTTTCAGGAAGACCCGCACTACCACTACGTCTCGCAGCGCGCGCGCAAGAACGAGATGCTGCACCTCGATCCGATCGCGGACGGCGATGCGCTCGCGTGGGCGCTGGAGCGCATCCGCACGCGGCTCCCGCAGATGCTCGCGCGCGCGGGCGCGCCCGAGGTCGCGGCTCGGCTGGATGCGCGCGAGCTCGAAGACGCGCTGCCGCGCGTGGCGGAGGCCGCGTACCGCGCGCGCTACGAGAGCGACGCTGCGAGCGTGCGGGCGGCGGCGCTGGCGAAGAGCTGAGGCGCGCTCAGCGGTGGCATCTCGGCGCCAGCCGACGTTCGCGGTGCAAGTGTGTCCCCAGTGCGCGGAGTTGTGCACGTACGTCCCTGGTGTGCGCGCAAGTGCGCTACGTCTCGGTGCCCGCAGCATCGAGGACGTACGTGAAGCGCTCTCGCCATAACAACCCCGCTCCCCGCCGCGGCATCGCGCGGAGCGCCACCTCGGCGGCGAAGCTGCGTGCGCAGCTAGGGCATCCCGTGATCGATGCGGATGGGCACGTGATCGAGACCGCGCCCGTGTTCATGCCGTTCTTCGAGGAGTACGTCACGAAGATCGCGGGCGCGGACATGGTGAAGCGTTTCCGCGCGGTCGGCGGCATGGACTTCGACGAGATGGTGCTGCGGCCGTGGAGCCGGCTCTCGTGGGACGAGCGGCGCGCGGCGTGGGCGACGCGGCCGTCGTGGTGGTCGCTGCCCGCGGCGAACACGCTGGACCGCGTCACGTCGCACTTGCCGCGCTTGTTATGGGAGCGGCTCGACGATCTCGGCATCGACTTCGCCGTGCTCTACGGCAGCCGCACGCTCACCACGACCGCGATCAAGGACGACGAGGTGCGCCGCGTCGCGTGCCGCGCCCTCAACGCCTTCAACGCGGAGGTCTACCGGCCGTACGCGGATCGCATGACGCCGGCCGCGCACATCCCGATGCACACGCCGGAAGAAGCGATCGCGGAGCTGGAGCACGCGGTTCAGGGGCTCGGCTTCAAGGCGATCATGATCAACGGCCTGATCCACCGGCCGATCGGCTCTCCCGTAACAACTGGCGATGCGCGTCTCCCGAACTGGGGCTCGGGCTCCGGCGAGCGGCTCGATTGCCTCGGACTCGACAGCGCGTTCGACTACGACCCGTTCTGGCGCCGCTGCGTCGAGCTGCGCGTCGTGCCCGCGTCGCACACGCCGGGGATGGGCTGGGGCAGCCGGCGCAGCGTCTCGAGCTACATGGCGAACCACATCGGCTCGTTCGGCGCGAGCATGGAGGCGCAGTGCCGCTCGCTGTTCATGGGCGGCGTCACGCACCGCTTCCCGCAGCTCGCCTTCGGCCTGCTCGAAGGCGGCGTTTCGTGGGCGTGTCAGCTCTACGCCGATCTCCTCGGGCACTGGGAGAAGCGCAATAACAAGTCCATCCACCACCTCGATCCCGCGCGCATCGACACCGCGCTCGTGGCGAAGCTGTTCGCGGATTACGGCGATGCGAGCTTCCACGCGAGCGTGCCGGGGCTGATGGAGGCGTTCACGAAGCTCGAGCCCGAGCCGCCGCTGCTCGACGAGTGGGAGGCGTGCGGCATCCGCCGCGAGCGCGACATCCGCGACAAGTTCGTGCCGAGCTTCTACTTCGGCTGCGAGGCCGACGACCCCGGCGTCGCGCTCGCGTTCGACACCCGCGCGAACCCGCTCGGCGCGAAGCTGAACGCGATGTTCAGCAGCGACCTCGGGCATTGGGACGTGCCCGACATGACGGGCATCCTGCCCGAGGCCTACGAGCTCGTGGAGCACGAGCGGATCGACGAGCGCGCGTTCGCCGACTTCGTGTTCGGCAACCCCGTGCGCTTCTACACGCGGCTGAATCCGGACTTCTTCAAGGGCACGCGCGTGGAGGCAGAGGTGGCGAAGCTGCTCGCCGCCGATGGATCCAAGTCCTCGCGAGCACGACGCGCGGCAAGTCGAAGCCCTCGGAGGCGAACGAAATGACCACCGTCGCAATCGTCACCGGCGCCTCGCGCGGCATCGGCAAGGGCTGCGCGCTCGAGCTGGGCGCGCTCGGCGCCACGGTGTACGTCACCGGGCGCAGCACGAAGCAGGGCGCGCACCCGCTCGGCGGCACGGTCGCGGAGACCGCGGAGGCCGTAACGAGTGCGGGCGGGCGCGGCATCGCGATCGCGTGCGACCACCGCGACGACGCGCAGGTGCGGCGGCTGTTCAAGCAAGTCGAGTCGGAGCAGGGGCGCCTCGACGTGCTCGTGAACAACGCGTTCCTGATTCCGAAGGAGCTGACGAGCGGGAAGCCGTTCTGGGAAGTGCCGCTCTCGAACTGGGACGACATGGTCGACGTGGGCACGCGCTCCGCGTACGTCGCGAGCTGGTTCGCGGCCAAGCTGATGGCGCCGGCGAGGCGCGGCCTGATCGCGAACATCTCCTCCTCCGGCGCGCGCGAGTACGCGTGGCACGTGGCGTACGGCGTGGGCAAGTGCGCGCTCGATCGCCTCACCGCCGACACCGCGCACGAGTTGCGCCCGCACGGCGTCGCCGTGGTGTCACTGTGGCCGGGGCTCGTGCTGACCGAGCGGCTGGCAAGCGCAGCGCGCAGCGCGCCGAAGGCGAGCGGAGTCGATGCGGGAGCCGCGCAGGCCGCGATGCCGAAGCTCGATTTCAGCGGCGCCGAGTCGCAACGCTTCACGGGACGCGCAGTCGCGGCGCTCGCGCGCGACCCGGACGTGATGCGCTGGAGCGGGCGCGCACTCGCCTCGCGCGATCTGGCGGACGCCTACGGCTTCACCGACGTCGACGGCCGGCTGCCGAAGGGGCCGCTGCACGATCGCCCGAAGGGCACGTAGCTCCCAGGGACGTGCATCGGGGACGTACGTGCAACGCTTCCGTCTCGCGTAGCCTGCCGCGATGCTGAAGCGGCTCGCACGCATCGCGTTCTCGCTCGCAATCGTCGCCGCGCTCGTCATCGCGTGGGCGCTGTGGCCTGCGGGCGCCGACTTCGATCCCGCGCCGCTGCTCGCTGCGGCGAAGCAGTACGAGGCGCGCATCGCGCGCGATGCGTACGGCGTGCCGCACATTCGCGGCGCCCGCGACGCCGATGTCGCGTACGGGCTCGCGTGGGCGCACTGCGAGGATGACTTCCGCACGATCCAGGAGGTCGCGCTCGCGACGCGCGGCAAGCTCGCGAGCGCGAACGGTCTCGCTGCTGCGCCGATCGACTACCTCGCGCAGCTGTTAGGCGCGTACGCGGACGTCGTCGCGCGCTACGAGCGCGACGTGCCTGCCGACGTGAAGGCGCTCGCAGAGGGCTACGCGGCCGGCGTGAATCACTACGCGGCGGCGCATCCGGGCGAGACGCTGCGCGGGCTGTTTCCCCTGACAGGCGCGGACATCGTGGCGGGCTTCGCGTTCAAGACGCCGTTCTTCTACGGCCTCGATCGCACGTTCATGTCGCTGTTCGGCGACGAGCCGCCGCAGCAGCGCGGCGCGGCGAGCCTCCTCACCGGCCCGTACGCGATCGGCTCGAATGCGATCGCGGTGGCGCCGCAGCGTTCCGCCGACGGCGCGACGCGGCTGCTCGTGAACTCGCATCAGCCCTACACGGGGCCCGTCGCGTGGTACGAGGTGCGCGTGCAGAGCGACGCGGGCTGGGAGATGACCGGCGGCGTCTTCCCCGGTTCGCCGGTCGTGCTGCACGGCACGGGGCCGGCGCTCGGCTGGGCGAACACGGTCAACCTGCCCGACCTCGCCGACGTGTATCGCCTCGAGATCGATCCCGAGAACGAGCGCCGCTACCGGCTCGACGGCGCGTGGCGCGAGCTCGAAGTCGGCGAGGCCGAGATCGAGGTGAAGCTGTTAGGGCGGCTGCACTTCACTTCGCGCCGCGAGACGCTGCGCAGCGCGCACGGCCCGGTCGTGCGCGTGAAGCACGGCACGTACGCGGTGCGTTTCGCCGGCATGGGCGAGCTGCGGCAGCTCGAGCAGCTCTACCGCCAGAACCGCGCGCGCACGTTCGAGGAATGGCAGGCCGCGATGCGCATCTTCGCGTCGCCCTCGATCAACTACGTCTACGCCGATCGCGAAGGCAACATCGCGTACGTGTACAACGCGCGGCTGCCGAAGCGCGCGCCCGGCTTCGACTGGCGCGCGATCCTGCCCGGCGATCGCAGCGAGTTGATCTGGCGCGAGGAGATCGCGTGGGACGCGCTGCCGCGCGTGATCAATCCGCGCGCGGGCTTCGTGCTGAACATGAACCACACCCCGTTCCGTGCGACCGCGGACGGCGAGAACCCCCGGCCGGAAGACTTCGCGCCGGAGGCCGGCATCGAGACGTACATGACCAACCGCGGCTTGCGCGGGCTCGAGCTGTTAGGCGCCGACGAGTCGATCTCCGCCGACGAGTTCCGCGCCTACAAGTACGACAAGCGCTACTCGCGCGAGAGCGAGGCCCAGCAGGTCGTGAGCGGGCTGCTCGCAGCGATTCCCGAGGGCGACGCGGAGCTCGGCGAGGCGCGCGAGATCCTCGCGCGCTGGCAGCTCACGACCGAGGGCGACGACACGAGCGCTGCGCTCGCGATCGCGACGACGCTGCCGATCTCGATGGCGCGTCGCCGCGGCGAAGTGCCGCCCGAGCCGCTCGCCGCGCTGCGTGAAGCGATGCGCGCGCTGCGCACGCATCACGGCAGGCTCGATCCGCCCTGGCGCGAGGTGAACCGCATTCGCCGCGGACCGCACGACATCGGCATGAGCGGCGGCCCGGACGTGCTGCGCGCGGTCGAGACCGATCGCCTCGGCGATGACGGCCGCTTCAGCGCGCAGACCGGCGACACGCTGATCCTGTTCTCGACCTGGGACGCGAGCGGCGAGCAGACGATCGAGACGATCCACCAGTTCGGCAGCGCGACGCTCGACGAGGCTTCGCCTCACTACGCGGACCAGCTCGCGCTCTTCGCGCAGGAGCAGACGAAGCGCGTGCCGCTGACGGAAGCGGAGCTGCTCGCGGCGGGCGCGAAGACCTACCGGCCCGGTGAACCACGTCCGTAGCGCGCGCTCACGCCGTGGTGTTCACGGACTCACGTAGTCGAACGCGAGAGTGTTGTCCGCGCGCACGCCGTCGCGTGAGAGCGTCACCGGCAGCGCGCCGCGCTTTCGATACTTCTTCTTCACCTTCGGCACGATCACGGTGACCGCGCTGTCGTTCGCACTCACGATCGCCGCGCGCTTGTTCCTGAAGGTCACGACGACGTCGTCGCCCGCGAGCGCCGTTCCGCTGATCGTCACCTGTTCGCCGTACCAGCCCGTCGTCTTCGACAGCGCCGAGAGATGCGGAGCGGGCTGGGCGCAGACGTCGATGTCGACGCTCGCGCGCGAAGTGAGCCCTGTGCAGTCGCGCGCGTCGAAGTCGAGGCGCGTGAGGACGGCCTGCGCGGAAGTCGGCGTCCACGCGAAGGCGCCGTTCGCGCTCAGCGTAGCGCCGGCAGGGAGATTCGGCGACGAGAAGCTCACGCTGTCGCCGTCGGCGTCGGTCGCGAGCAGCTGGATCGCGACGGGGCGGCCCACGTAGACGCTGCGATCGAGCGGGTCGTCGAGCGCGGGCGGCGCGTTCGTCGCCGCGTCGGCAACGCTGATCGGCACCGACTCTGTCGCGGTCGCTTGGCCGTCGCTCACCGCGAACTGAATCGTCGCCGTCGTCGTCGCGCCGCAGCCCGCGAACGTGCGCGCGGGCGTCCAGCGAAACTCGCCCGCTGCGCTGAGCGACGCGCCCGGCGGCAGCGGCGCCGCGGAGAACTGGAGCGCGTCGCCGTCGGCGTCGCTCGCGCTCAGCTGCAGCACGAGCGCCTGCCCCTCGCTCACGAGCTGAGGCCCGATCGGATCGAGCTCGGGCGCGGCGTTCGAGCCCGAGCCCGCCGCCGGCGCGAGGCAGCTCACTCGGCTCGCGTACTGCGCCACCTCGCTCTGGCTGACCGCGTTGAAGTAGCTCGCGCCGGACAGCGATGGCGTCATGATGCCGTCGCTCGTGTGATCCGCGCCGAGGTTGTGTCCGAGCTCGTGCGAGGCGATGAGCATCGCCTCGAAGTCGCTCATCCCGAGCACCTGGACGACGCCGAAGGCGTAGTTCGAGCAGGTCGCCGACACCCACGCGATGCCGACCGTGCTGCCATCGAGGTTGCGCCCGCTGAAGAGCAGCGCGTTGTCGTAGCGCGCGGCGACGTTGGTGCGGAAGTTCGTGCCGAAGGCGGTCAGCAGATTGCCGGCGTCCGTCGTCGTGTACGGGTCGGCGCTCGCGTGGGCACGCTGATGGACGACGCAGTTCGTGAGACCCAAGTCGGTCTCGTAGATCCCGTTCATCATGTTCACGAACGAGAGAATGCGCGCGTTCGCTGCGGAGACGCCGCCGTGCTGCTGAACCATCAGCGCGTCGGCTTCGGTCGCGAGCTCGATCTCGTCCAGCGCGGTGGCCGCGGCGGTCGTCGAAGCGGTCATCGAGCCGAGCGGCGCCGACAGCGTGCTCTCACGGGTCACGCCGCACGCGCGTGCCAGCGCCGCGATGCGCGCCTCGTCGACTTCGCGCACGTCGATCAGCCAATCGCCCTGCGCGAGGTTCGCGGCCAGCTCGTAGAAGCGGCCGTCGATCCGCAGCAAGCCCTCGAGGGCGCCGTCCTCCGCCGAGTAGGCGAGCTTCGCGAAGTCGCGCGCGCCGCCGTTCTCGACGCGGCCCGTGTACGTGGTGACGCGCGGTGCACGTGCGCCGCGCCGCATCCCGCGCGTGTCGACCACCTCCGCGCCGTAGTCGCTCGCCGCGATCGTGCGCGGCGCGAAGCCGATCTCCACGACGCGCTCCGAAGTCGGCACCGCGACGCGCAACGCGCTCTGCTCCGCGAGCGCGGCCTGCTCGTACGCGCCCAGCGGCGCCCAGCTCACGAAGGGCGCCGGCGCCGCGGGCGCCTGCGCGAGCGCGGCTGCGGAGAGGAAGATCGCGCCGCCGAGGCCGAGCGACTGGCGAATTGCGTGCACGCACTTGCGCATGAGCGTCCCCGCTGAAGGGCTTCGCTTGCATCGTCAGCTCAGGTCCGCGTTTTTGTGTTCTTCGTCTCCGCAAGGGGAATGCAATCGCGCCTATCCTGCGCGCTCGTTGCTCCATCGCTTCTGAGGAGGTTCACATGGGTGATGCACTCGCCGTCGTACGCGAGTTCTGGCGCATTCAGGACGAGGGGGACTACACGAAGCTCGTTCCGCTGTTCTCAGAAGACGCGGTCCTCGAAGACCCGGTCTTCGGGACCTTTCGGGGACGCGAGGCGATCGGCGCGTTCATGACCAAGATGGTGAGCGAGATGCGCGCGCGGAAGACGCGCTTCCGCGCCGTCGAGCTTGCGGGCGACGGCGAGGTCGCCTGGGCGCAGTGGATCGCGGAGACACCGGCCGGAAAGATTCACGGCGTGGGCGTGTACAGAGCTCGCGGCGGGAAGATGACGTACTACCGCGACTACATGAACGCGCCCGCACCGAAGCGCTGACGACGCCGCGCACGGCTGCGCCGGGCTCGGTCCGGAAATCCCGAGATGGGTTCTAGAGCATCGTGAAGAAGTCGTTGCCCTTGTCGTCGACGACGATGAAGGCCGGGAACTTCTCCACGTCGATCGCCCAGATCGCCTCCATGCCGAGCTCGGGGTACTCGAGCACTTCGACGCGCTTGATGTTGTTCTGCGCGAGGATCGCCGCGGGGCCGCCGATCGAGCCGAGGTAGAAGCCGCCGTGCTTCTTGCACGCGTCGGTCACGGCCTTGCTGCGGTTGCCCTTGGCGAGCGTCACGAAGCTCCCGCCGTGCTGCATGAACAGGTCGACGTAGGAGTCCATGCGGCCGGCAGTCGTCGGCCCGAACGAGCCCGACGGCATGCCCGCCGGCGTCTTCGCCGGGCCGGCGTAATAAATCATCTTGTCCTTGATGTACTGCGGGAGCCCGAGCCCTTGATCGATGCGCTCCTTCAGCTTTGCGTGCGCGATGTCGCGCGCGACCACGAGTGAGCCCGTCAGGGAGAGCCGTGTCTTCACCGGGTAGCGCGAGAGCTGTTTGCGGATCTCGCTCATCGGCTGGTTCAGGTCGACCTCGACCACCTCGCCGCCGAGCTCCTGATGCGTCGCATCCGGCAGGAACTGCGCGGGATTCGTCTCGAGCTTCTCGAGAAACACGCCCTCGCGCGTGATCTTCCCCTTCGCCTGGCGATCGGCGCTACACGAGACGCCGATGCCGATCGGCAGCGAGGCGCCGTGGCGCGGCAAGCGGATCACGCGCACGTCGTGGCAGAAGTACTTCCCGCCGAACTGCGCGCCGATGCCGATGCGCTGCGAGAGCTTGTGGATCTGCTCCTCCATGCCGCGGTCGCGGAAGGCGCGGCCGTGCTCGTTGCCGGTCGTCGGCAGCGAGTCGAGGTAGCGGGTGCTCGCGAGCTTCACCGTCTTCAGGTTGAACTCGGCGCTCATGCCGCCGATCACGATCGCGAGGTGATAGGGCGGGCACGCGGCCGTCCCTAATGACTTCATCTTCTCTTCGAAGAACTTGAGCACGCCCTCGGGGTTCAGCGTCGCGCGCGTCTCCTGGTAGAGGAACGACTTGTTCGCGCTGCCGCCGCCCTTCGTGATGAACAGGAACTCGTACTCGTCGCCCGGCTTCGCGTAGAGCTCGATCTGCGCGGGCAGGTTGCTGCCCGTGTTCTTCTCCTCGTACATCGTGATGGGAGCCATCTGCGAGTAGCGGAGGTTCGTTCCGGTGAACGTGTCGTAGACGCCGCGCGCGATCGTCTCCTCGTCGTCGGCGCCGGTGAAGACGTTCTCGCCCTTCTTGCCGATCACGATCGCGGTGCCGGTGTCCTGGCAGCTCGGCAGAACCATGCCCGCCGACACGTTCGCGTTCTTCAGCATCTCGAGCGCGACGAAGCGGTCGTTCGCCGAGGCTTCCGGGTCGTCGAGAATCGCGCGCAGCTGCTTCAGGTGGCCCGTGCGAAACAGGTGCGAGATGTCGCGAATGGCGGCCGCCGTGAGCATGCGCAGCGCCTCGGGCTTCACGACGAGCACTTCGCGCGCGCCGAGCTTCTGGATGGACACGTGCTCGGCGCCGAGCGAGCGGTACGCCGTGTCGTCCTCGCCCAGCTCGAACAGCTCTTGGAAGTGGAAGCCCGGCATCGTGTCCTCCGTCGCAGAAGCTGAGAAAGGCGCGGAGCCTCGGGAGGAATCGCGCGAGCGTCAACCCGGTCAGCTGGTGCTCGGGGCGCTCTCGCCGGCCGACTCGGGCGTCGGCGCGGCCTGCGGCGCCGGCGCGGTCGTGGCCGCGGGCTTCTTCGGCGCCGGCGGCGTCAGGATCTCGCCGAGTGCGCGCAAGCTGCCGAACACGAAGTTGGGCACGCCTTCGAGCACCACGCTCGCGGGCCCCGAGGCGACGGTCTTGCCCACGAGCGGCGTGACGACGGGCTTCGTCCACTCGCCCGTGACTTGGAAGTAGAAGCCCGCGAGCGAGCGGTCTTCGCCTAACAACAGCACGTTGAAGATCGGAATCGCGCCGACGATCGAGTCGATGGTCGGGATCGTGTACATGCCGATCACGCTCTCGAGCTCGTAGGGCTCCGAGAGGTGCGTCTTGCCCGTCGCCGCCATGCGCTCGGACTTGCCCTCCAGCGTGAGCGTGCGCGACGTCATCCAGCCGTTCTCGATCGGGCCCTCGAGGTCGATCGCCTGATACGGGAAGCGGTCTCGCTTTCCGAACGGGTCCACCTTTTCGTCCGTCATGGCGACCGCGAGCAGGAACGGCACGTCGCGGTGGATCTCGCCCTTGCGCGCGTGCACGCTCGCGTAGCCGCGCGCGTCGATGAGCGGGTTCTCGCCGAGGTACAGGTGGCCCTCGAGGTGCGCGCCGCCCGTGAGCGTGCCGGACATGAAGGTCTTGGGCGCTTGCGAGACTTTCCAGAGATCGAGCAGGTCGAAGCCCTTGCTCTCGGCGTCGACCTCCCACGGAATCGGGCCGTCGCCGCCCATCTCGAGGGCGAGCTCGCCGGTCAGCTCGCCGCGCGGCGAGAACTGGAGGCGCGAGCGAAACAGCTCGGCGCGCGAGCCCACCGCGCGGAACTCGCCCTGATAACTCTTCGTGAGGAAGCGCCCGAGTGAGCTCACGTTCCAGGCGAAACGTCCCGTCGCCCACACGTTCGGGTCCGCAGCCGGCGCAGCGGGCGCGCGCTTTTCGCCGAGCGTCAGCTCCGCGCTGATGGAGCCGCCGTCGCGCAGCGGCTCACCGTCTTTGCCGCGCGCCTTGCGGTAGATCGCGTCGCCCTCGATCGCGAAGCCCGCCCACGCGCCGCTCTCGACGGCGTACTCGTAGTGGTTCTCGCCGCGCGTGATCTCGGCGACCACGTCTTCCAGCGTGCAGAAGAGCAGCGGGTGCGAGAGGCGATCGACGTCGAGGTCGAGCGTGGTCCAGTTCGGCGTGTAGGGCGGGCGGCGGCGCGACTCGACCCACGCGCGCAAGTCGTCCACCGCCCCGATGCGCGGAACGGGCGCGGGGCGATCGCACGCGAGGTCGTCGAGAGCTTTCACGCGCGAGACGCCGTGCAGCTTCACCGAGAGGCGCGGCAGGCGGCGCTCGCGGAAGCGTGCGCTCGCGGCCTGCACGTCGAGCGTGTCGCCATCGAACGAGACGGCGCCTGCGACTTCGCGCAAGCGGTCGCTCTCGCCGATGCGCAGCTCCGCGTTCGCGAGGCCGAGCTTCAGCTCGAGCTCGCCGCTGCGCGCGAGCACGTCGCCCGCCGCCATCTCCCTCACGCCCGCGACGCTGCTCTTCAGCGCGACCTCGAGCGGCGCGATCTCGCCGCTCACGATGCGGTCGAGCGCGCGATCAGCGGCATCGCGCGCGCCGCGCGGGAGCTGTGCGGCGATGCGCGCGAGGTCGTCGCGGCTGACGCGCTCGATCTGAGCCGTCGCGCCGAGCGCGCTCGCCTCACTGAGTGGCAGCGCGAGCGCGAGCGAGCCCTTCACGCCGAGGGCGCCATCCGAGATCGCGAGCTCGCTCGCGCGCAGCTCGCGCTCGCTGGCGGTGAGCGCAAGCGCGAGCTTCGGCGCGCGCATGCGCAGCGCGATCGCGCGTGCGGGATCGTCCGCGGCGCCGAGCTCGCCCGCGATGTCGCGGCCCGAGAGCGCGAGGCGCAGCGCATGCGGAGCATTCGCCTCGGCGCGCCACGAGAGGTCCGCTTGCGCGCGGCCCGAGAGCGACTCCGGGCGACCCAGCGCCGCGAACAGCGGAGCGAGCGGCACGCTCGGCAGCGAGAGCGCGGCGTCGACGGCGTCCTCTGCGACGCTGAGGCGCAGCGCGAGCGGCGCCGCCGCGCCGTCCGCAAGCAGCGCGCGGCCGGCGACCTCCCACGCGCCCTCCTCGCTGAGGCGAGCGCACGAGAACGCGACGCGATCGAGCTCGAGCACGCGCCGCGGCGCACTCGCGCTCGTGAGGACGAGCGCGATGCGATCCGCCTCGACCGGAGGCACGGGGCACGGCTTCGCGCGCAGCTGCGTCGCGACGCGCGTCATCGCCTCGACCGCGCGCGTGAGCGGGTCTTCCTCGGATGCCGCTTTCGGCGCGGTCGCCGCGACGGGCTCTGGCAGGCTCACCTCGATCCCCGACAGCGCGAGCCCGCGCAGCTCGAGGCGGCGCAGGATGAGCAGGAACGGGTCGAGGCGGGCGCTCGCGCGCTCGATGGCGATCGAACGGTCCCCCGGCAGCGGCCCGGCGCGCAGCTCGCTGGCCTCGACGAGAATCCACGGCAGCTCCTCGGTCAGGCTCACCCGCACGGCGCCCAGCCGAACCGGCGCCCCGAGCTGCTTCGAGAGCTGCGCCTCTGCCTCGGTGCGCAGCCGTTCCGGCGCGAGCTGCGACGCGGCATAGAAGCCGCCCAGGGCCGCCGCCCCGAACACGCAGACCCCGAGCAGGAAGAACAGGATGGCGCGACGCAAGAGGACCCCGTCCAGCGAGCCACCATAGGCCCGGCTTCTCTCCGCGCACCGGGGCCTGTGCAGCGCCGCCAAACAGGGACTCGCGCCGGCCGCCGGAATTCGAGACGCCAGAGCGTGCATCCGGGCCCGGCCGGAATGTGGCTCTGCTCACCGGGAGAGCGGCGCAAAACTCGGGTTCGGGAGCTCGCGAGGGGTGGGGCTAGGCGCCCGGTCCGCCGCTTCAAAACGCACCTCGTCGGCCGGGTCGATGCGTGCCAAGCGCTGATTTCTGCTCAAGAAATTCCGCGTGGGTTCCGAAATCAGCCAGCAGCGAGAAGCTCGCCTCACACCGAGGCGGGCAAGCGAGCGAAGCGAGCGCAGCTGGGGCCGGCGCGACGCGGAGCTCGCAACGGTGGAGAGACACGGTGGACGCAGAAGACCAGAACGAATTCCAGCCGAACCGCGTGCGCGAGATTCGTGAGAACCGCCTGATGACGCAGGCGCAGCTCGCACGGAAGGCCAAGGTGGCGCTGCGGACGATCCACAGTGTCGAGAAGGGCATGAACTGCCGCATGGACACGAAGCGCAAGATCCTGCTCGCGCTCGGCATGCGCTTCGAAGACAAGGAGTTCGTGTTCCCCTCGCTGCATCGCCGCGGCCTCGAGAATCTGCCGCCGATGCCGAGCGATCCGAACTCGGGCTTTCCGAACTGACTCTCGCCGCGGCGACGCGGCGAGTTCGACGAGAGGCCGGGCATCGCCCCGGCCTTTCGTGGTTCTGGCGCGCGGTGCGCAGCGCAGCGCCTACCATCGCTCACGACGAGCGGGAGGTGCGCGTCATTCCGGAACGCAGTGCAGAGCGCGGGGCCCTGATCGCCGACATCGCCGGCATCGTCACGCGCTCGCACGATCTGCGAGAGACGCTCGACAACGTCACGGACCTCGTCGCGAAGCGTCTCGATGCCGACGTGTGCTCCGTGTACCTAACAAGCACGGATCGCTCCGCGCTCACGCTCTCGGCCACGATCGGCCTCGACAGAGCCTCGGTGGGCGCGGTGAAGCTCGCGATGGGCGAGGGGCTCGTGGGCCACGTCGGCGCGCGCGGCGAGGCGGAGGCGTTCGCGGACGCGCAGAAGCATCCCGCCTACAAGTACTTTCCCGAGACGAAGGAAGAGCAGTTCGCCTCGCTCGCGGCGGCGCCTCTGAAGGTGCGCGGGCTCTCTGGTGAAGGCCTCACGATCGGAGTGCTCGTGGTGCAGACGCGCGAGGCGCGGCAGTTCTCCGAAGCGGACGTGGAGATGCTCGAGACGTGCGCGCAGCTCATCGCGCCCGTGGTGATGAACTCGCAGCTGCTCGCGGTGGTGGCAGGCGGCGAAGAGCGGCGCTCACGGCTGATCGCCGACCTCGGCGGGGCGGCGGCCGCGACCGAGGGCGCGAAGCGCGCCGAGCGCAACGCGGTGCTGAAGGGCATCGCGACGTCGCGCGGCATCGCGATCGGGCCGGTGTTCTTCCTCGGCGACGCGATCGACCTCGACAGCGTCGAGTACGCGCCGAACCGCGACGCCGCGCAGGAGAAGCGCGACCTCGACGGCGCGCTCGCCGAAGCGAGGCGCGAGCTGCAGGAGCTGCGTGAGGACGTGACGCAGCGCTTCGGCCCCGACTTCGCGGCCGTGTTCCACACGCACATCCAGATGCTCGAGGACAAGGGCTTCGTGCAGAAGCTCGAGCGCGAGCTCGCGCGCACCGGCAACGCGCTCGAATCCCTGAAGCGCGTGCTCGCCGAGTACGCGCGCATGTTCGGTGCGCTCACCGACCCGTACTTCCGCGAGCGCGGTGTCGACATCCAGGACGTGGGCCAGCGCGTGGCGGCGCGCTTGTTGGGGGTGCGCCACCACGATCAGCAGCTGATGGACGGCGCCATCGTCGTCGCCTCGCAGCTCTTGCCCGCGCACTTCGCGACGCTCGACGTCGAGAAGGTCGCCGCGGTCGTGTCCGAGCACGGCGGCCCGGCCTCGCACGGCGCGATCTTCGCGCGCGCGCTCGAGATCCCCGCGGTCACCGGCGTCGCCGGCATTCTCGAAGCTGCGCGCGCGGGTGAGCTCGCCGTGGTCGACGGCGAAGCGGGCCGCGTGATCCTCTCGCCCGACGAAGACCTGAGGGGCGCGTACTCGAAGGCCCGGCAGCGCGCGATGGTCGCGGTCGAGCACCTCGACGCGCTGAGCGAGCGCCCCGCCGAGACGCGCGACGGCCTGCGCGTGCGCCTCACCGCGAACGCCGGCCTGCTCTCGGACCTGCGCCTGGTCGAGCGCCACGGCGCCGAGGGCATCGGCCTGTTCCGCACCGAGCTGCTCGCGCTCGTGCACAAGGGCTTCCCGACCGAGGAAGAGCAGGAGAAGCTCTACGAACAGGTCGCCGTCGCGATGAAGCCGCGGCCGGTCACGATTCGCACGCTCGACCTCGGCGGCGACAAGGCGATCCCGCAGCTCGAGATGGAGACCGAGGCGAACCCGCAGCTCGGCTGGCGCTCGATCCGCCTGTCGCTCTCGCACCTCGACGCGTTCCGGGCGCAGCTGCGCGCGATCCTGCGCGCGAGCGCGCACGGCAACGTGCGCATGCTGATCCCGATGGTCTCGGCGATCGAGGAGCTGCGCCGCGTGCGCGAGCTCGTGGAGGAGGCGAAGCGCGAGCTCAGCGCGGCGGAGGTGCCGTTCGATCCGAAGCTGCCGGTGGGCGTGATGATCGAGGTGCCGTCGGCCGCGGTGATCGCCGACGCGCTCGCGCGCGAATGCGACTTCTTCTCGATCGGGACGAACGACCTCACGCAGTACACGCTCGCCGTCGACCGCGGCAACGAGCGCGTCGCGCACCTGTATGACTCGCTGCACCCCGCCGTGCTCTCGCTGATCGACCGCAGCGTGCGCGCCGCGCGCAAAGCCGGAATCGCGATCTCGGTGTGCGGCGAGATGGCGAGCAATCCGCTCGCAGTGCCGATCCTCGTGGGCCTCGGCCTCGGCGAGTTATCAGGCGTCGCGAGCGCCGTGCCGCTCGTGAAGGAGATCGTGCGCGCGCTCGACAGCGCGACCGCCGCCGACGACGCGCGCCGCGCGCTCGAAGCCGCGACCGTCTCCGAAGTGCGCGCCATCTCCGCCGCGCGCCTCGCGCAGTCGGGGCTGTTCGATCATCCGGATCTCGGCGAGTTCCTGCGCACCGCGGTGCAGGGCGCGGGAGGGAACGGGGGCGGGCGCGCTTGAGTGAGCGCGACTCGTTCTTCGAGAAGCTGCGCTGCGAGGTCGCTGCGTTCTATCTCACGGAGCCAGGCAATCCGTACCGAGGCTCGGGCCGCTCGAAGGGCGCGGCGCGCTGGGAAGAGACGCGGCGCTGCATCGCAGACGCGCTTCACCGCGATGGCGACTTCCTCGACGTGGGCTGTGCGAACGGCCTCCTGCTCGAGTCGCTACTCGGCTGGGCGCGCGAGCGTGGAGTCGCGCTGCGCGCGCATGGCGTCGACTTCGTGCCCGAGCTCGTCGCGCTCGCGCAGCAGCGAGTGCCGCAAGGCACGTTCACCGTCGCGAACGCGTTCTACTGGACGCCGCAGCGCAGCTACGACTTCGTGCGTACCAACCTCGAGTACGTGCCGCGCGAGGACTGGGTGGAGTTCGCGCGGCGGCAACTCACATGGGTGGCGCCCGGCGGGCGCCTGATTCTGTGCCACTACCGGAACGAGCACTTGGGCGAGAAAGCCGCGGATGTCGCAGGCGTGCTGCGCGAGGCGGGAGGGCCCCTGACAGGTCGCGGATCGGCGCCGGGCGTCGAGATCGCCTGGACTCAGCGCGAGGGTGCGCGCTGAGTCACTCCGGCCGGAACAGCGGAATGGCGAGCTCGTCGTGCGCTTCCCACTCGACCACGACTCGCATGCCGATCTTCACGTCGCGCGACGGATCCGCGATTCCGGTGAGGTTCGTGAGCACACGCGGGCCTTCGTCGAGGTCGACCCACGCGACCGCGAACGGAACTTTGCTGCGGAAGAACGGGTGATAGCTCTGGCGGATCACGCTGTAGGAGTAGACCGCGCCGCGGCCCTGAGAAGTGCGCCACGAGAGCGTGCCTTCGAGGCAGCCGGTGCAGTGCGCGCGCGGGTGCCACACCACCGTGCCGCACGCGTCGCACTGCTGGTACGTGAGCCTGCGCTCCTTCGTCGCGGCCCAGAACGCGGCGGTGTCGTGCTCCTGCGTGTGCGGGAGCGGGCGCGTCGCCGGCGGCTTCTGAGGAGTTGCTGCCGATGTCACTTGTTAGTCCCTCCCGAGGATGACCGTGCCCGCGGCGTGGCGGCTGCCGAGCATGCCGCCGTTGCCGTGTGCGACGGCGAGCTTCGCGCCGGGAACCTGAGAAGTGGACTCGCCGCGCAGCTGCCGCGCGGCCTCGATCAGCAGGAAGATCCCGCGCATGCCGGGGTGATTCGACGAGAGACCGCCGCCGTCCGTGTTGAGCGCGGGGCCGCCCGGCTTGTCGAAGCGCAGGCGCCCGCCCGTGACGTACGCGCCGCCCTCGCCCTTCTTACAGAAGCCGAGGTCTTCGAGGATCGTGAGCACGGTGATCGAGAACGAGTCGTAGATCATCGCGATGTCGAGCTCGCTCGCGGTGACGCCCGCTTCGCCGAACGCGCTCGGACCCGATTGCGCCGCCGCGCTCGTCGTGATGTCGCCGCCGTTCTCGGGGTACTTCGTGGCTTCGCCGCTGCCGAGGATCCACACCGGCTTCTTCTTGCAATCGCGCGCGATGTCGGGCGCGGCGATCACCAGCGCGCCGCCGCCGTCGCTGATCATGCAGCACTCGAGCAGATGCAGCGGGTCCGCGATCATGCGAGACCTAACAACATCCTCGATCGTCGTCTCGCGAATGTCGAGGAACTCGAGCGCCTTCATCGCCGCGACCGCCTCGGGATTGCGCATCGCGTGGTAGCGCGTGGCGGTCGCGATCTCGGCGAGCTGCTCGCTCGTCGTGCCGTACTGATGCATGTGGCGGTGGGCGACCATCGCGTAGTTGCTGACGAGGGTCATGCCCTGCCACGACTCGAGGTTGTCGGCGGGCGAGGGCATGCCGGCGTGGCCGCGGCCGCCGACGCCGATCGCGAATGCGTTCGAGTGCGCGGTGGAGCCGTACGTGAGCAGCGCGACGCGCGCCTTGCCGCGCGCGATGTCGCGGCGCGCGTGCGCGGCGTGAAACTCGTACGAGCTGCCGCCCACGTTCGTCGTGTCGATCACGTTCGGGCGGATGCCGAAGTACTCGGCGATCTGCAGGCCCGAGAAGCCGCCGCCGTCGCCGGCGTCGTAGATCGCATCGACGTCGCGCCAGGTGAGGCCCGCGTCGGCGAGCGCTCTCGCCGCGCTCGCGGCCTTGATCTGCAGCGCGCTCACGCGCCCCTCGACGTCGCGCGAGGGATGTTCGTGAATGCCGACGATCGCCGCGTCGCGTTTTTGTGTCGCCAAGCTCGCCTCCACCGCTCGAAGAGCGCGCGACTCTAGGTGGAGCGGGAGACGCGCCGCTAGCCGCGCGACTTCGCGCGCGCGAGCAGGGGCTCGGGGTCGATACCGCGCAGCGCGCAGGCGGCGCGAATGCGCGTCGGGTGATGGAGGATGTGTGCGGCGCTCTCGCCGCAGAGCTCGCAGGCGTCAACGTCTGCGCAGGGTGAGAACGGATGCCCGTCGTGCTTGGTGAGTGAGGCGCGCGAGTTCACGCGCTGGCTCGCTTCGCTCGCCACTCACGCGCCATGCGGAGCTACGCGCACACGAGGCCAGAAAATTGCGGGGGCGCCGCGCGCGATCGGCGCGGCGCCCCCACCTAACAACCCGACACGCACGCGCCGGGCGCCGCGCCGAGGCGGGCGCCTGCCGCGTGAGTGCAAAGAGCGGCTCAGCCGCGCTTCGCCTTGTCGGCGCGATACTTCGCCCAGCGCTTGCGCGCTGCCTTCGCGATCGCCTCGCGCGCAGCCGGGCTGAGGACGCGCTTCACCACCTTGCCGGCGGAACCGCCTCCGCCACCGCCCAGCTTGCCCAGTGCAGCGATTCGCTGACGGATCGCGTCGAGCTCCTTGGCAGCTCGCGCCTCTTCGACTCTCAAGTCACGCATTGCTCGTGAGATTGCTGATTGCCACTTCATGTGTGCGGCCCCTCCGGCTAGGAGACTTGCACGACTGACGGGGTGCTGTCTAGGTGTCTTCGAGATACCGAGACCTTAGAGCCTATCCGAAAACCGCCCAGGGTGTTAATGATTGACAAGCCGTGACCCTCCGACTGGCGACCGGGGGTGAAGTGTCTGCACGAGGGAAGGCTCACCGGGGCTGGCGGATTCCCGACGAGCTGTG
>VGRF01000045.1 GCA_016875395.1 Deltaproteobacteria bacterium
TCCGCCTCGCGCAGAATCTTCACCATCTGCTCTTCCGTAAACCGACTCTTCTTCATGGGGGCTTCCTTTCCGTCGGAAGCCATTCTCTCTCAAGAATCAGTCGGTCCGAGAATCGGCCAGCAGGTCACCGCGCCTGCCTTCGGGCCCAATCGAACTGGAACCTGCGCTCGACGAACTCGCCAGAATCTCGAATGAGCGTTATGACAAATCCAGCACCGCCGGACCGTTTCGTCGCCTATAGGGCAATCCAGCTCTCGCGACATACGCCTTCGAGCGACCGGTCGCCGCATAGTACTTTTCGTACGTGTCCTTGTCGAGCGATGGCAGCGCCGTGCGGTTTGCCTCGACTGCGCGAGCGGTGCGTCGTCGAGGGCGGTCACGATCACCGAGCCGTACGGCGACTTTGCCTCGATCGTGACCTCGCCGAGGACGAACGGCGACCGCGCCGCGAGCGCACCGGCGACACCTCGCGAGCGCGGGGTGCTCACGGTGAGCACGCCGCGAGCCCAATCCAGCTCGATGTCGCCCGTGTTCGAGCGCACCCGGCTGCGCGTCCGGTCGATGAAGGGCTCGATCTCGGCGACGTCGAGCGCGTCGCGACGCGCGTCGAGCTCGACGAGCGAGGGGCCGACGAAGTAGGCGAGGGGATCGACGACGCCGCGTCGCGCGTCGCGCGTCGGCTCGCGGTCGCCAGCTGCGCGCCCATGCCCAGCATCCCCGTCGCGTTCGTGGCTCCCGTGCTCTCCGATCAAGACGACATCCGCATCATCCGCGTCGACGAGTGATCTCGGTGCTGAGCGAGGAGCCGAGCGAAACGTTCACCGAAGCGTCGCGCTTGAAGCGCGAGATGCGGGACTCGATGTCGGCGGCGATCTCCGTAGTGGTGCGGCCGGCCGCCGGGATGTCGCCGACGAGATCGATCGAGATCATGCCGTCTGGTCGCACCGTCGCCGCGCGCACGATCTGCGGGTCGGGCAGGATCGTGATGTCGAGACGGTCGGGCGGACCGACGCGGTACGGCAGCGTCTCGGGAGCCGGAGGCGGATTCACCGTGGGCGTCGACGCGCAGCCCGCGGCGAATGCGAGCGCGCAGCCAGCGAGCGCGAGAGCCTGTGAAAAGCGGAGCATCGAGAGCCTCCTGGGCGATACCGGGGCGAGCGTACCGGCTACTCGCCAATCAAGAACTGAAAACGCGTGTGGCCGATCTGAACCTCGTCCCCGGATTTCAGCACGCTGCTGCGCACTCGCTTGCCGTTCACTTTCGTGCCGTTGGTGGACTGCAGGTCCTCCACCGTGTATTCGCCACTGTCGGGGTCGAACTGGATGATCGCGTGCTCGCGGCTGATGCCTTCGTCGAGCAGCGTGATGTCGGTGGTGGGATTCCGCCCGATCAGCGTCTCGAGGGCGTCGATCTCGTAGGTCAAGCCCTCAAATCCGCCATTGCGGATCTCGAGGCGCGCGTGACCGCGCCGCTGCGTTCGCTCTGACACCCGGGCCCCCCGCTGCGAGACCCTCTTCGGCGTGAAGTTGCGCACGCTTGAGGGCTTGCGCCAGCGCCTACAGCTGGCGGTGGCGCAGCGCTGGAAGGCTCGCGCGGATGTGGTCCTGCTGCGCGAGGTCGCAGTCGACGACTACCGCGCAAGGGCGGTCCGGCGCGACCGCCAGCACGACGCCCCACGGATCGATCGCGAGGCTGCGCCCGTGGCTCGCGCGCGCAGGGGTGTGCTGGCCCCACTGCGCAGGCGCGAACACGAAGCACTGATTCTCGATCGCCCGCGCACGCAGCAGCACTTCCCAGTGATCGCGCCCGGTCTCCTTCGCGAACGCGCTCGGCACCGCGAGAAAGCGCGCCCCGGCATCCGCGTGGCGGCGATAGAGCTCGGGGAAGCGCAGGTCGTAACAAACCGACATGCCGAGCACGCCGAAGGGCGTGCGCGCCACGACCACCTCCTTGCCCGGCGCGATGCTCGCCGACTCGCGGAACTCGGCGCCGCCTTGCGCGCGCAGGTCTACGTCGAACAGGTGAATCTTCCGATACACCGCCGCGATGTCGCCGCTCGCGGAGATCAGCGTGCTCGTGTTGTGGACGCGACCATCGGAGGAGAGCTCTGGGAACGTGCCCCCGACGATCCAGAGGCCGTGCGCCCGCGCCAGCTCGCGCAGCGTTCCCACGATCTCGCCGTCGAGGCCCTGCGCGCACGGAATCGCGAGGCCTTCGCTGCGCATGAACGCGAAGTTCTCAGGGAGGAGCGCCAGCTCGGCGCCGCCGCGCGCGGCCTCCGCGACGAGCTCGCGCGTCGCCGCGAGATTGGCCGCGACGTCGTCGATGGAGCGCATCTGGATCAAGCCCGCACGCATGCGAGCATCATAAGCGCGAGCGGAGGAGTTCTACATGGCACGCGATCGCGACCTTCGCCTCGAGCTCGGCGCCGCGCTCGCGCCCCCGCTCGCGCACGAGCACGGGGTCACGCGCGAGGAGGTGCTCGCGGCGCTCCCCAAGCTCGCGGCCGTGCTTCCAGCGCTGCTCGGGCCTGCCGCGCCTTCCGGGTTTCTCGCGACGCTCGCCCGCAACGATCTCTTGCGCGAAACGGTCGCCACCGCGAAGCGGCTGCGCGCGGCGAAGTTCACGGACGTGGTGCACGTAGGCATCGGCGGCTCCGCGCTCGGTGCCGAGACGCTGCTGCGCGCGCTCGGACGCCCGTTCCACAACCTGTGGCCCGATCGCGCGCGCTCCGGTCCGCGCGTGCACTTCGTCGACAACGTCGACCCCGACTCGTTAGGGGCGCTCTGCGAGCTGCTCGCGCGCCGCAAGGCGCTGCTGCACGTCGTCTCGAAGTCCGGCGGCACCGTCGAAACTGCGGCGGGCTTCCAGATCCTGCGCAGCACACTCGCGAGCGCGAAGAACCTGCGTGAGCGCTGCGTCGTGACCACCGGGAAGGGCGCGCTGCGCGAGTACGCCGAGCGAGAAGGACTCGCGATCGTCGAGTTCCCCGAGAGCGTCGGCGGGCGCTTCTCGGCGTTCACCGCGAGTGGCCTGCTCACGCCCGCGGTTGCCGGCGTGGACGTAGCCGCCGTGGTGCGCGGCGCGCGTCACTTCGCCGCACGCGTCACCGCGTCGCCGCTCGATGCGAACCCCTCCGCGCTCGCCGCAGCCGTCACGACGCTGCTGGCCGAACAGCGCGGCAAACCCGTGCTCGCGGTGATGCCGTATGCGGACGCGCTCGAGCCGCTCTCGCGCTGGAGCGTGCAGCTGCTCGGTGAGAGCCTCGGCAAGAAGCAGCGCGCGGGCGGTCGCAACGTCGGTCCGACGCCGCTGCCCGCGCGGGGCTCGACCGACCAGCACTCCCAGGTGCAGCTTTTCGTGGAGGGTCCCGCGGACAAGCTCGTCGCGTTCGTGCGCGTCGGGAGGACGCAGCGGCGCGTGCCGGTTCCCGGCGGCGCGCCCGCCGCCTACCTGCGCGGCGTCGAGCTCGGGCGCTTGTTACGGGCGGAGGCCGACGGCACGCGCGTGGCGCTCGCCGAGGCAGGGCGCCCGAGCCTCACGTGGGAGCTGCCGCAGCTCAGCGCGCACACGCTCGGGCAGATGCTGCTCGCGTTGATGCTGCAGACCGCTTATCAGGGCGAGCTTTACGGCATCGACGCCTACGACCAGCCCGGCGTCGAGGCGGGGAAGGTCGCTGCCTTCGCGCTGATCGGGCGCGCGGGGTACGAACAGCGCCGCGCCGAGCTCGAGGCGAGACCGCTGCCGAGCTGGCGAGTCTGAGCGCAGGCAGCGTCAGTCGCGGAACTGAGAGGGGTCGAGCCCCGTGCGCCGCAGCACGTCGTAGAAATCCTTGCGGTCCTTGCGCGCGAGGCGCGCGGCGCGGCTGATGTTGCCGTCGCAGCGCCGTAACAACACCGAGACGTAGCGGCGCTCGAAGGCGCGCTTCGCCTCCTTGAACGACGGCGCCTTGTCGCGCGCGAGCAGCAGCGCCTCTGCGGTGATCGCGCCGTCGCCGTTCAGGCGCACGGCCTCGCGGATGCGCGCACGCAGCTCGAGCGCGTCGCCGCTCCACGCCTCCTCGAGCAGCGCATCGCGCGCGTCGGCGGTGAATCCCACCGCGCGGGCGCCGGCCTCGTCCGAGAAGGTGCGCAGATAGTGCGCCGCGAGCGCGAGCACGTCCTCGCGGCGCTCGGCGAGCGGCGTGAGGCGGATCTCGTGATGCGGGACCTGCATGAACGGCGACGTGGGGGCTCCGTCGCTGCCGAGCACCACCCGCGCGGCGAGCGCGCGATCCCCGCTCTCCCCCTCGCGCCGGAAGCGCCGCAGCGAGACGGCGTGCAACAGCATGTCGCGGACCGCAGGGCGCAGCGCTTCGACGCCATCGATGAAGATCGTGCCGCCCGCTGCGCGCTCGAGCGCGCCGACGTGGGTGCCCGGAATCGCGGGGTAGTGGCCCGCCGCGCAGCCGACCAGCGAGCGCTCTTGGAGCGCTTCGGGCATCGCGCTGCACACGAGCAGGGAGAACTCCGCGCGGGCGCGCGGGCCCCAAGCATGGATCGCGCGCGCTGCGCCATCGCGGTCGCTGCCCGGGGGCCCCGTCAGCCACACCGGCATGTCGGAGCGCGCGGCCGCGGTCGCCTGCGCGATCAAGCGCCGCGTCGCCTCGCTCGCGCCCACGATCGCATCCTCGCGGCGTTTCCCCGTCGCTGCGGAGGCCGTAGGCTGTGAGGCGAGCCGCGTCTCGCTCGCGCGCGTCGGGGTTCCGTCGGCCCGCTCCGATAACTCGCTCGCGCTCATTCAGGGACTCCTCGCGGGGGCATCGAAAAATGATTGATAATTCGCTGGGTTTGTCAATCTCCTGCGGATCGGAACAAGCTCAGGAGCAGCGCGGGCGATGACGACGAGGCCGCGAATCGAGCGGCTCCCGAGTGAGGTGATCGACCAGATCGCGGCAGGGGAGGTCGTCGAGCGGCCCGCCTCCGTGGTGAAGGAGTTGGTCGAGAACGCCGTCGACGCCGGCGCATCGCGACTGCGAATCGAGCTGCGCGGCGGCGGCCGCGATCTGATCGCGGTGACCGACGACGGCATCGGCATGACGCCCGACGAGGCGCGCCTCGCGCTCGAGCGCCACGCCACGAGCAAGCTGCGCGGTCTCGCGGATCTCGAGTCGATCGCGAGCTTCGGCTTTCGCGGTGAGGCGTTGCCGGCGATCGCTTCCGTCTCGCGCTTCCGGCTGCGCACGCGCGCGCGCGGCGCCGACGCCGGCGTCGAGATCGACATCGAGGGCGGCGTTCTCGTCGCCGAGCGCGTGGTCGGCACGAGCGAGGGCACGCGCATCGAGGTCGCCGACTTGTTCGCGAACGTGCCGGCGCGGCGAAAGTTCCTGAAGTCCGCAGCGACCGAGTGGGGGCACGTGAGCGACTGGCTCGGCCGCGCCGCGCTCGCGCTGCCGCAGGTGCACTTCGACGTCGTGCGCGACGACCACCCCTCGCTCAGCTGGCCCGCGGTCGCGGATCCCGTCGAGCGCATCGCCGCGGTGCTCGGCGAAGAGGATGCGGCGGCGCTCGTCGCCGCCGAGCACGACGCGGGCCCGCTCGCGCTGCGCGCGTTCGTGTCGCGCCCCGAGGCGCACCGCGCGACGACCGGCAACATCCACGTGTTCGTGAACGGCCGCCCCGTGCGCGACCGCTTGTTACGGCACGCGCTGCTCCAGGTGTATCGCGACGTGCTGCCGCGCGGGCGTTTCCCGAGCGCGGTGCTCTTCCTGAGCGTGGCCGCCGGCGGCGTCGACGTGAACGTGCACCCCGCGAAGTGGGAGGTGCGTTTCGCGGACCCGCAGGCCGTGTATCGCCTGCTCGAGCGGACGCTGCGCGATGCCCTCGCGCAGCGCAGTTGGCTGGGCGCGAGTCTGCGCCCCGCGCAGCCACTCGCTGCCGGCTCGGCGCCGCGCGTTTTCCCCGAGCTCGCGCGCGAGCCCAGCGTCGGCGACTGGGCGTTCGCGGGCGCGCGGCCGACAGCGCCGCTCGTCGCCTCGTCGACGACGGCGAACGAGTCCACGACGCACTCTCGTAGCCACGAAGCGCCGCGCTTCGGCGAGCTCCGCGTGATCGGTCAATTGTTAGGGACGTACGTGCTGCTCGAGGGCCGCGACGGACTGCTGCTCGTCGACCAACACGCTGCGCACGAGCGCGTGCTGTACGAGCGACTGCGCGCGAGCTGGCTCGAGGGCAAGACGCCGCGTCAGGCGCTGCTCGTGCCCGCGACGTGCGAGCTCGCTCCAGCGGCGGTCGCGGCGTGCGACCGCAACGGCGCCTGGCTCGCGCAGCTCGGCTTCGAGGTGGAGGCGTTCGGGGAACGCAGCGTCGTGCTGCGCTCGGTGCCGGAGCTGTTCGCGGACCGCGATCCGCTGCCGTTGTTACGGGAGCTCGCCGAGCAGCTCGCGTCCGAAGGGGAGAGCCGCAGCGCGCGGCCGCTCGACGCGGCGGACCGCTTCTTCGCGACGGTCGCCTGCCACGCCGCACGCCGCGGGGGCGACGTCCTGCCCGACGCCGAGCTGCGCGCGCTGATGCGCGAGCTCGACACGATTCCGTGGGCGCCCACGTGCCCGCATGGCCGGCCCGTCGCGACGCCGCTCTCGAAGCGCGAGATCGAGCGGCGATTCGGGCGCGTCTAGCGGACCGGCGGCGACACCGGCGAGGTCAGCGCCTACGTTGCCGCGCCCATGTCGTCCCCGAGCGAGCGCGAGCCCGTGATCGTGATCAGCGGCCCCACCGCGTCGGGGAAGACTGCGCTCGCGATCGAGCTGGCCGTGCGCTTCGGCGGCGAGATCGTGAACGCCGATTCGATGCAGGTCTATCAGGGCATGGACATCGGCACCGCGAAGCCGAGCGCCGCCGAGCGCGCGCGGGTGCCGCATCACTTGCTCGACATCGTGGCGCCCGACGAGCTCTACAACGCGTCGCGCTTCGCCGCGGACGCCAGCGCTGCGGTCGCGGCGATCCGCGCGCGCGGGGCGCTGCCGTTCCTCGTCGGCGGTACCGGGCTCTACATCCGCGCGCTGCTCACGGGCCTAACAACCGGAGTAGGGCGCGACGCCGAGTTTCGGGCTTCGCTCGAAGCCGAGCACGCGCGCGCGGTCGCGACAGGCGACCCGACGCGTCTCCACCGCCGCCTCGCCGAGGTCGATCGCGAGAGCGCAGCGCGCCTTCACCCCAACGATCTCGTGCGGATCATCCGCGCGCTCGAGATTCACGCGGCGAGCGGGCGCGCGCCGTCGCAGCTGCGCCGCGAGCAGGTCCCGCGCCCGCGCTACCACGCGCTCTACCTCGCGCTCGATCCGGGCCGCGAGGCGCTCGCCGAGCGCATCGATCGCCGCTGCGAAGCGATGGTCGCCGGCGGGCTGCTGCAGGAGGTGCGGCGGCTGCGCGACGCGGGCTACGGGCCCAAGCTCGCGTCGATGAAGGCGATTGGGTACCGGCACATGCAGCCCGTGATCGACGGCCTCGAGACCCTCGCGAACGTGCTCGAGGCGCTGAAGCGCGACACGCGGCAGTTCGCGCGGCGGCAGCGCACGTGGCTGCGGGGCGAGGCGGGCGTCGAGTGGTTCGACCCCGCGAAGCCGGACGCACTTGCGGCGCGCATCGAAGCCTTCCTCGCTGCTCGCGCCGCGGCCTGAGCTCGCGATATGCGTCTCCCGCTCGTCGCGATCGTGGGCCGCCCGAACGTCGGCAAATCCACGCTCTTCAACCGGCTGACGGGCTCGCGCCGCGCGCTGGTCGACGACACGCCAGGCGTCACGCGCGACCGCCTCGCGGCGGAGGTCTCGGTGCGCGGCCGCAGCATCCTGCTGGTCGACACCGCGGGGCTCGACGCGGACGCCGACAGCGAGATCGACGCGGCGGTGCAGGAGCAGGCGCGCGCCGCGGTGGAAGCGGCCGACGCGATTCTGTTCGTGACGGACGGCCAGGCGGGCCTCGTGCCGCAGGAGCACGAGATCGCCGACTTGTTACGGCGAACGAAGCGGCCCGTTGCGCTCGCGGTCAACAAGATCGATGCGCCGCGCCACGCGCCGCGCATGCTCGAGTTCCACGCGCTCGGCCTCGAGCCCGTGCGCGCGATCTCGGCGGAGCACGGCTCGGGCGCGTGGGATGTGCTCGAAGAGATCGTCGCGAAGCTGCCGCCGCCGGCCGAGCAGGCGCCAGAGGCGCCGCTCGCCGAGCGTCCGCTGCGCGTCGCGATCGTCGGGCGCCCGAACGTGGGCAAGAGCTCGCTGCTGAATCAGCTCGCCGGCGAGACGCGCGTCGTCGTATCGAGCGAAGGCGGCACCACGCGCGACGCGATCGACGTGAGCGTCGAGCGCGATGGGCGCTCCTACGTGTTCGTCGATACCGCGGGCATGCGGCGCGCGGGCCGGCGCGATCGCCTGGTCGAGCGCGGCAGCGCGCTCATGGCCGTGCGCGCGATCGAGGACGCCGATGTCGCGCTCGTGCTGCTCGATGCCAGCGAGGGTTTCACCGACCAAGACGCGCGCGTCTTGATGCTCGTGCGCGAGCGCGGGCGCCCGTGCTTGCTCCTGGCGAACAAGTGGGATCGCGTCGGCGGCGAGGACGCGGCCAAGCGCGCGCGCGACGGGATCGAGCGGCGGCTGCGGCCGGTCTCCGACGTCCCGGTGCTCGAGGTTTCCGCGAAGACCGGAAAGAACACGGGGCGCATTCTTCCCCTCGCAGCGAAAGTCGCGGAAGCGGCTGCGCAGGAGATCCCGACCTCGGCGCTGAATCGCTGGCTGCAGGACGCCGTGCGCCGCCACGAGCCATCGATGGCGCAGCGCGGAACGCGCAAGCGCCCGATCAAGTTCTTCTACGCCACGCAGGCAGGCACGCGTCCGCCGACCTTCGTGCTGTTCTGCACCGAGCCGCGCGAAGTGCTCGACTCGTACCGGCGCTTCCTCGAAAACCGCCTGCGCGAGGACTTCGGCTTCGCTGGCGTGCCCGTGCGCCTGCGCCTCCGAAAACGCCACGCCGAACGAGAGACGTAGGCAAACGCGGCGGATAGACTGCGCCGCTTTTCTTAGGAGAACGCGCGTGGCGAGCCGCAATCTGCCGAATCCGCCCACCGAGCTCGTTGGCGAGATCGACTCCGTCTTCGAGCGCGCGGCTGCGTGGATCAACCACAACGGGACGCTCGTCGCGATCACGATCGGCGCCGTGCTGCTGCTCGGGCTCGCGCTCGGGATCGTCACGAGCCTCCGCGAGCGCAGCGCGCAGAAAGCGCAGGCCGAGGTTGCCGGTGTCTTCAGCGCCTACCTCACGGCGATGGGCGCGTCGCCCGGCGCCGCAGAGGCGCCCGAGCCCGCGAACCCCGAGCTCGGGCGCCAGACGCGCGCCGAGTACGCGACCAAGCTGCTCGCTGCGGCGAGCGCTCACGAGGGAACGGCTGCTGCGGCCGAGGGCCGACTCCAGGCTGCGGCGCTACTCGAGAAGAACGGCGAAGCGCAGTCCGCGTTCGACGCCCGCAAGCAAGCGGCCGAGAACGCGCCGCGCGGAACCGCGGTGCGCGCGCTCGCGCTCGCGCGCTTCGCGGTCGAGCTCGAGAGCAAGGGCGAGCTGAAGGCCGCGGCCGCGGCGCTCGAGGAAGCCAGCGAGATCGACTCGCCCGGACAGGCGCTGATGCTCGCCGACGCGGCCCGCGTGCTTGCCGACTTGGGCGAGCGCGAGAGGGCGGTCGCGCTGTATCGCCGCGCCGAGGAGCTCGGGGTCGACGCGATTCCCGCGCACGTGAAGGCGCGGATGCAGGCGCTGCTCGCCGGGGCCGAGTGAATCGACGGCGCGGCGGGGAGCTCAGCCCGCATGAAGCGATCGGCGCTCTATCTCGGCGGCACGCTTCCGACGCGATCGGAGACGTTCGTGTATCGCGAGGTGTTCGGCCTGCGCGACCGGGGATGGCGGGTGGCGGTGGCGAGCGTTCACCCGCCGCAGCGCGACCTCGGCGAGGCGGCGCTCGATGCGCTCGCGGATGAGGCGATCGTGGCGTACCGCCCGGGCGTCGTCGGCCGCGCCATCGCGGAGTGGCTTCGCCATCCCCTGCGAGCGTCGAGCACTCTGCTAGATGGACTGCGACTTTCGCTGTTCGGCTCCGATGTGTCGCTCGCCGGGCGCCCGAAGGTGATCTGGCAGACGCTGGCCGCGCTGGGGATCGCCGACGAGGTGCGGCGGCTCGACGTTTCGCGCATTCACGCGCACATGGCGCACGTGCCGACGACGATCGCGATGATCCTCGCTCGCCACCTCGGCCTGCCGTTCAGTTTCACCGGCCACGCGGTGGACCTGTTCCGCGACGGCTCGCTGCTGCGAGAGAAGCTTCGGCGGGCGGCGTTCTGCGCCTGCATCAGCGAGTGGCACCGCGCGTTCTATCAGTCCATCGATCGGTTGAGCGTCGATCGACTGCCGGTGATCCGCTGCGGCGTGGACATCGAGCGGTTCGCGCCGCGCGGCGAGTCGCGACGAACGGACGGGCGCCGGCAGATCGTCGCAGTCGGTCGCCTCGTTCCAAAGAAAGGGTTCGACCTCTTGCTCGACGCGGCTCCGGCTCTGCTCGAGCGGCACCGCGACCTCGTCATCCGCATTGCGGGCGACGGACCCGAGCGCGAGGCGCTCACGGCACGCTGGCGCTCGCTCGGCGCTCCAAAGAACATCGAGCTACTCGGGGCGGCGACGAACGAGGACGTGCGCCGGATGCTTCGCGACGCGGATCTGTTCGTCCTGCCGTGCCGCATCGACGACTCCGGAGATCGCGACGGCATTCCCGTCGTGCTCATGGAGGCCATGGCCTGTGGAACACCCGTGGTGTCGGGTGATCTGCCCGCGATCCGAGAACTGATCACCGATGGCGACACGGGCCTGCTGGTCCCCTCGGACGATTCCGCCGCGCTCGCGGCTGCGATCGAGCGGGTTCTCACGGATCGCGCGCTGGCGGGCCGACTTGCCGCGCGCGGGCGCGAGCGCGTCGTCGAGGAATTCGCTCTCGAGATCAACCTGCGCCGGCTGACGCGCGCGTTCGGCGAGCCGGAGGAACTGCACGACACCGAGCGCAAGCCGGGCGCGCTGGCCTCCGCCGCACCGACGTGAGATGCGCGCTGCTCGACTGCTCGCGTCGTCGCTTCACAACAGGGCGGCGCCACGAGCTCGCCGCGACGCACGGCTCGGCGAGGCACGCTGCGCCTGCATTCGTTCTGGTCCGATAAGGATGATTATGTCAAATAGATCGGCGATGTCCTGAATCGCGCGGACCGCTCTGCCCGCGCAAATGCGCCGCTCGCAGGAACGCCTTTGAATCCGCGCACGCGCAGCGTTTCCTGGCTCCCCTCGTTCGACTCGCTGTGCTAATCGCCGCCCGTTCTTTGCGCCCCGATGACCGCGGAGGGATGCGAGCCATGGCCAAGAAGAAGCCTGCGAAGCCAGCCAAGAGCGCGGCGAAGAAGGCCGTCGCCAAGGCGAAGCCGAAGCCCGCGGCCGCGAAGGCGAGAGCCAAGAAGCCGGAGAAGAAGTTGCCGTCGAAGAAAGCTGCGCCCCCTGCTCCCAAGGCGAAGAAAGCGAAGCCCGTGGGGCCGCGAGCCGCCGCACCGAAGCCGACCAACAAGGCAGCGCCGAAGAAGGCCAAGCAGCCGAAGGTCGCCTCGCCGCCCGCGAAGAAGAAGCCCGCCGTAACGCCCACCGGCGTCGCGAAGCCGGGCCTCGGGCACAAATGGGCGTGCTTCAACTGCGGCGTGAAGTTCTACGACCTCGGCAAAGACGTCCCGGTGTGCCCGAAGTGCGAGGCCGATCAGCGCGACCGCCCGCCGGTCGTCGCGGAGGCATCCACGGCGCCTTCGCAACCGAAGCGCCCCTCGATGGCGCCGATGTCGCGCTTCCTCGACGACGACGAGGTCGCAGCGCCGGAGCCCGATGAGTTCGGCGTCGCTCCGGATACCGACGCCGAAGAGCCCGCGGAAGCGGCCGAGATCGACATCGAGTCGCTCGAAGAGCCGGCGGGGCTCGGCGAAGGCGGCGACTTCAGCGCAGAGGTCGAAGAGGAGTAGTCGCGAGGAACTCGCGCAGGCGCGCCGCGTCCGGCAGCCCGCCCTGTGCGCCGAGCGCGAGGCACGCGCAGGCAGCCAGCGCGTGCGCCGTTCGCAGCATCTCCTCGCCAGCGAGGCCGCTGAGCAGCGCATGCGCGACGCCGGCGTGAAACGCATCGCCCGCGCCCGTGGTGTCGACTGCCGCGATCTCGAACGCGGGCGTCTCCACGACTTCCCCGCGCAGCCAGGCGACGGCGCCCGCGCTCCCGCGCGTGACGACAGGGAGGCGCGCGCCGCCTCGGGCGAGCTCGCGCACCGCCCGCTCGGGAGAGCCGAACAGCCCCTGCGCGAGCCCTTCCGAGATCACGGGATGTGAGGCCTGCACGAGCAGCGCCTCGATCCCGGGCGCCGGCGTGTCCGCATCGAGGACGCACGGGATCTCTGCCTCGCGCGCGAGCGCGGCGACGCGGAGCGCGAGTGAGAGATCGCCGGCGTCGAGCAGCACGACGCGCGAGGCGGCGACCTCCTCCCGCGCGACGGCGTCCTGCGGAAGCGAGAGCTTCGCGTCGCGCTCCCACAGCACGGTGCGCTCGCCCCGCGCATCGACCCAGATCCACGCGCCTTGGGTGCGCGCGCCCGCAACGCGGTGCACCCGCGATACGTCGACGCGCGCCGCGCGCAGCGGTGCGAGCACGATCTCTGCAGCCGCGTCGTCGCCCGTGCTGCTCACGAGCGCGGCGCTGTGACCGAGCCGCGCGCACGCGAGCGTCGCCGTCGCGATCTGGCCGCCGGGCAGCGCCACGCGCTCGCGCATGCGCGCCTTCTCGCCGCGCGCTGGCGACTCGTCGACGCGCGCGACCTCGTCGAGCGCGCACTGCCCGACGCCGAGCACGTCCCAGCGCTTCGCGCCCCGCGCGCTCAATACAGCGCCTGATAAATCCGGTAGCTGCGCAGCACGCGCTTCACGTAGCTGCGCGTTTGGTCGTACGCGATCGCCTCGATCCAGGCATCTTGCTCGAGGTGCCCGAGCTGCGACCGCCAGCGCTCGACCGCCTCGGGCCCCGCGTTGTACGACGCGATCGCCGCGGAGGCGTTGCCGCCGAAGCGCGCGAGCAGCTCCGCGAGATAGGCCGCGGCGAGCTCCAGGTTGCGAGCCGGCACGAACAGCTCGTCGGGATCGAAGCTCGCGCTGCCGAGGCGCGCGGCGAGCTTGCGCCCGGTGTCGGGCATGATCTGCACGAGTCCGCGCGCGCCCACGACCGAGAGCGCCTTCGGATCGAAGCCCGACTCTTCGCGCATCACCGCAAACAACAACTCGGGCGGGATTCCCGCAGCGGCTGCCGCGCGCTCGACGTCGGCGGGGAACGCGCGTGGATACGCCGCCCACCACAGATCCGCCTCGCCCGATGGCGGGCCGGCTGCGAGCTCGAGTCCGTAGGCGTCGAGCACGACGCGCTGCGCCGCGCCGAACTCGCCGGCGTCCTGCAGCAGCGACGCGAGCGCGAGGCGGTCTTCGCGCAGCCGAGCGCGCGGAGCGAGGGCGCGTGCTTCGGCGCCCGCTTCCTCGCGCAGGCCCGCTTCGAGGAGGATGCGCGTGCGCAGCAGCGCTGCTGCGGGCAGCGGCTCGCCGCGCGGCTCCGGACCGAGCGACGGCGCTTCACCGGCGCGCTCCGGCTGCGCGCCGTTCGCGCGCGCCGCGGCCTCTTGTCCGTAATAAGTGAAGCGCCAGTCGCGCGCGAGCGTCGCCAGGCGCGTGTCGCCGCGCGCGTCGCCGACGGCGTGGAGCGCGCGCGCCTCCCAGTAGCGCGCGCGCAGCGCCTCGATCGGGTCCGCCGTGTCGCGCGCGAGCGCGGCGAGCCCGCTGGCGGCGTCGCTCCAGCGCTTCTCCAAGGTCGCTCGCCACGCCAGCCGCCAGCGCGCCTCGATGCGCAGCTCTGCGGTCTTGGCTCTGGCGAGCGCCTGCTCGTAGCGCGTGCGCGCGGTCGCGGCGTCGTCGTCCTCGTAGAGCGTGCCCGCGAGGAACAGCGCGCGCGCGCCCCAGCTGTCCCCCGTTTCGCCGAGCGCCTCGAACGCCCGCTTGGCCGCGGGGATCCGCCCGCTGCGCGCGAGCGCACGTGCGCGCCAGAAGCGGTTCTCGCGCGAATCCGGCAGCGCCGCGAAGGCGCGCTCGGCGGCGGGGTACTGGCGGTCGCGGAACAGCAGCTCCGCGCGCAGCGCGGCCAGGTCCGCGCGCGCCCTCGCCCCGAGCGCATCGCTCGCGAGCGCGGCGTCGCAGGCCGCGAGCGCCTCGGCGTTCCAGAACGCGCGGAACAAGTTGCAACAGCGCGCCGCGTGGTCCGCCGCGGTGATGCGCTGCGGCCCGCCCGCGAGCTTCGTCAGCTCCGCGTGAGCCGCCGCCGCCGCTTTCGTCGCGGCGCGGTCTCGCCAAATCGCGAGCAGCGCTCCCGCCACATCTTCCCCGCCGGCCTGCCGCGCGCGCGCCTCCGCGAGCGCGAGCGCAGCCCGCGCTTCCGCATCGCTCCCGTGTTTCCGTGCGACCGCGAAGGCATTCGCCGCGCGCGTGAAGCTGCCGAGCGCGAGCGCGGCCTCGCCGTCGAGCTGCGCGACGCGCCCGAGCAGCGGCGAGCTCGCGTAGCTGGCGGCGAACGCGCCCGCGCGCTCGCCGACGGCCGCATGACTCGCCTCGCGCGCGAACGAGGCGATCGCCTGATGCGCGGCGTGGTCGGCGACGATCGGGAAGCGCTGCTCGACTCCCGCGAGCGCCTCGCGTCCGCGGGCCGGGTCGCTCGCGAGCAGCGCGAGCGCCTCGCGCAGCGCGGGTCCCGCCGCGCGCGGATCGGCGGGCTCCGCCTGCGCGCGAGCGAACTGCGCGATCGCGACCAGTCCCGCGCAAACGACCGCGCGCCGTAGCGTGCTTCGCATTGGATCCCCCGAGGCGAGCGAGTGTGAAAAACGAGCGTGCGGTGTCAACGCGCGCGCGCGACGCCTAAGGTGCGCCGCCGTGAGAGAAGCCAGTGCATCGCGGCGAGTTCTCGGCCTCGCGCTGTGCGCGCTCGCGTTCGCGTTCGCCGCACGCGCGACCGCGCAGCCGCAAGCGCCGCGCGGTCTCTGGGTGCTGGCCGAAGGCTCGCAGCGCGTGCTCGAGAATCCCGAGCGCGTCGCCACGCTGCTCGCGGACGCGCGCGCGCTCGGCGTCACGGATTTGTTCGTGCAGGTGCATCGCGGCGGGCGCGCCTGGTTCGACTCGCGCTGGGCCGACAGCGCGCCCTTCACGGCCGCGCGCCGTAACAACCGCGGCCGCGATCCGCTCGCCGCGCTGATCGCGAGCGCGCGCGCCGAGGGCCTGCGCGTCCACGCGTGGTTCAACGTGCTGAACCTCGCCTCGAACGCGCAGGCGCCCATCCTCGTCGCGCTCGGGCGCGGCGCCGTGCACGTCGACCAGCACGGCCGCTCGCTGCTCGACTACCCCGAGTACGAGGTGCCGCCGCCCGATCGCACGTACTACCGCCTCGGCACGCCGGGCATTTGGCTCGACCCCGCGGCGCCTGGCGTCGCGGAGCGGCTCGCGGCCACCGTGGGTGAGCTCGTCGCGAAGTACCCGGGCCTCGCGGGCGTGCACCTCGACTACATCCGCTACGCCGACGCGCTGCCGTTCGTGCCGGGCTCGCGCTTCGGGGTCGGGCTCTCGTTCGGTTACGGCGAGGCGTCGCGCGCGCGTTTTCACGCCGAGACCGGCCTCACCGCGCCCTTCCGGGAGAGCCTCGCGAACGCCGACGCGTGGGACGGCTGGCGGCGCGGGCAGCTCGACGCGCTCGTCGCGCGCATCGCCGCGGCATCGCGCGCGGCGCGCCCCGGAGTCGTCCTCTCGGCCGCGGTGATTCCGGACCCAGAGCGCGCGCTCACGGTCGACATGCAGGACTGGCGCGGCTGGCTCGACGCGGGCTCGCTCGACTTCGCAGTGCCGATGCACTACGTGCGCGACCCGAAGCGCTTCGACTACGGCGTCGAGGCGCTCGCGGCTCTCGTGCCGAAGCGCCGCGTCTGGATCGGGCTCGGCTCGTGGCTCTTCGCGAGCAATCCCGCTGGCGCGTCGTTGCAGGTGGCACGCGTCGCGCACGAGCCCGGCGTCGGCAGCGCCCTCTTCTCGTGGGATGCATTGCGCGAGAGCCCGCCGCTGCTCGAGGCGCTGGTGAGCGCCGAGCGCGCGGCGCGCACGCCAGCGCCGTGATCGATCTCGCCGACTACGACTACGAGCTGCCGCCCGAACGAATTGCGCAGGCGCCGCTCGCGGAGCGCGACGCGTCGCGGCTGCTCGTGCTCGACCGCAAGACGGGCGCGCGCGCGCACCGTCACGTGCGCGAGCTGCCGGCGCTGCTCGGGCCGAACGACCTGCTCGTGCTGAATGCGACGCGTGTCCTGCCGGCGCGACTTCGCGGCGAGAAGGCGGGCGGCGGCCGCGCGGAGGCGCTGCTGCTCGGCGCCGCGCAGGAGGCTGGCGCCTTCGAGGCGCTCGTTCGCGCGCGCGGGCGGCTCCGCGTGGGACAGAAGCTGCGCTTCGCGCGCGCCGCGGCGAGTGCGGATGCGGAGATCGCGGAGTTGTCAGGCGACGGCCGCGTCGTGCTGCGCTTCGCTGCAGGCACGGATCCCTACGCGCTCGGCGAGATGCCGCTTCCGCCGTACATCAAGCGCGCGAGCGAGAATGCGGACGACGTCGCGCGCTACCAGACCGTGTTCGCGCGGGCGCCTGGCTCGGTGGCCGCGCCCACCGCGGGGCTCCACTTCAGCGACGCACTGCTCGCAGCGCTGCGCGCGCGCGGCGTGCGCACCGCGGAGGTCGTGCTGCACGTGGGCATCGGCACGTTCCGCCCGCTGCGCGAGGAAGACCTCGCTGCAGGCGAGCTGCACTCCGAGCGCTTCGAGCTCGGCGAAGAGACCGTTCGCGCGATCCGCGAGACGCGCGGCCGCGGCGGGCGCGTGGTGGCGGTCGGCACCACCTCGACGCGCGTGCTCGAGAGCTGCGCGGATGGGCGCGGCGGCGTCATCGCGAGAGCGGGTGAGACGCGCCTGCTGCTCGCGCCGGGTGCGCAGTTCCGCGTCGTGGACGCGCTGCTCACGAATTTCCACCTGCCGCGCTCCTCGCTGCTTCTGCTCGTCGCCGCCTTCGCGGGCCGCGAGCCCGTGCTCGCCGCCTATCGAGAGGCGGTCGCGCTCGGCTATCGCTTCTACTCGTACGGCGACGCGATGCTGCTTTCCTGAAGAGGCCACGGAACAACACCTTGCCGCGATTACGTTTTCAGATCACCGCGCAGGGCGGCGCCGCGCGCCGCGGACTGCTCGTGACGGCCCACGGTGTGGTGGAGACGCCGGCGTTCATGCCCGTCGCCACCTACGGCGCGGTGCGCGGCCTCGACGCGGGCGACCTCGTCGAAGTCGGCGCTCAGATCGCCCTCACCAACACGTTTCATCTGCACGAGCGGCCCGGCGAGGACGTGATCGCGAAGGCCGGCGGCCTGCACGGCTTCACGGGCTGGCGTGGGCCGTGGCTCACCGACAGCGGGGGCTTTCAGGTCACCTCTCTCGCAGATCGCGCCAAGATCGACGAGGAGGGCGTGACGTTCTCGTCGCCGCTCGACGGGCGCCGCAGGCTGCTCACACCCGAGGGCGCGGTGCACATCCAAGAAGCGCTCGGCAGCGACATCGCGATGGTGCTCGACGAGTGCCTCCCGATCGAAGACGGCGACCGCACGCGCGCCGAACGCGCGCTCGCGCGCAGCCTGCGCTGGGCCGAGCGCGGGCTCGCGGCCCGCTCGCACGCGGACCAGTCGCTGTTCGGCATCGCGCAGGGCGGCGCTCACCGCGACCTGCGCCGTAGTGCGGGGCGTGCGCTCGCGGCGTTGCCGTTCGAGGGCTACGCGCACGGCGGCCTCGGGCTCGGCGAGGCGCCCGAGCGCCGGCTCGAGCTGGTGGCCGAGACGCAAGCCGAGCTCCCCGCCGCGCCGCCGCGATACCTGATGGGTCTCGGCAAGCCCGAGGACATCGTCAACGCGATCGCCCTCGGGGTCGACCTGTTCGACTGCGTCGTGCCCA
>VGRF01000046.1 GCA_016875395.1 Deltaproteobacteria bacterium
CTAAGCGCGCTGCGCCGCGTGCGCGCGCGAAAGCGCTTCGCGATGCAGCAGATACAGGAGCGGCCCTGCGACGCCGATCGCGAGCGTCACGCACACGTAGGGCGCGAAGGGCGTCCGCGTCGCGCGTGAGTCGACGAACATACACGCGAGGATCAGCGAGAGCGAGATCGTGAGGTCGACCATCGAGAGCACGGTCGACGCGCTGCGCGACATCTCGGCGTAGAAGCCGACGAGGCCGGTGGTTGCGAGCACGTAGCTCGTGAGCGCGAGGAATGGTGCGAGCAGCGCGATGTAGACGAGCTGGCGGGGGTTCACGGCGATCTCCTCGGCGCGCGCCGCGAAGAACAGCGCCAAGCCGCCGCGCGCGCGATTCCCGCTGAGGGAAAGCGCCGCGCGGCGGCGCGCCTCACGCGCGCACGCTGCCCGCGCAGGGTCGGTTGCTTATGCTGGCGCGCTGCATGGCCGCTGCCGCGAAGCAAAGCTCCGAAACCTCGCTCGACGCGCTCGAGCGCGAGTACGTCGCGTCCCACAAGCCGCGGCCCGCGGTGTATTGGGGCGACCTGCTCGTCTGCGTCGCGCTCGGCTGGAGCGCGTTCGCGCTCGCCGTCGCGAGCTGGGGCCCCGTCGCGTGGATCGCGTTCGCCGTGGCCGTGCTCGCGCTCTACCGCGCCGCACTCTTCATTCACGAGCTGGCGCACCTCTCCGCGCGCGCGGTGCCCGGCTTCACGCTCGGCTGGGATCTGCTCGCGGGCTTCCCGCTGCTCGCGCCGAGCCTCATGTACGTGGGCTCGCACGGCGAGCACCACAAGGCGCACCTGTTCGGCACCGCCGAGGATCCGGAGTACGCGCCGATCGCGCACTGGAGCTTCGCGCGCATCCTCGACGCGACGCTCGGGTTGTTATTGGTGCCCGCTGCGCTGATCGTGCGCTGGGGCGCGCTCGTTCCGCTCGGGCTCGTGATCCCTCCGGTGCGCGCGTTCGCCCGCGAGCGCCTCTCGACGCTCGTGATCAACGCGGCCTACGAGCGCAAGCCGCCGCTCGGCAAGCTCGCGAAGCGGTGGCGCAACGAGGAGCTCGCCTGCGCGCTCGTGGTATGGAGCGCCGGCGCCGCGCTCGCGCTCGGCACACTGCCGCTCCGCGCGCTCGCGCTCTGGTACGCGCTGCTCGCGTCGATCCTGATGATCAACCACGTGCGCACGCTCGGCGCGCACCGCTACGAGAACGACGGCGCGGTGATGTCGCGCGATGCGCAGGTCGCGGACTCGCTGAATCTGTGGGGGCCGGCTTGGCTGCGCCCGTTCACCGCGCTCGCGGCGCCGGTCGGCCTGCGCTTCCACGCGCTCCACCACCTGTTCCCGACGCTGCCGTATCACGCGCTCGGCGCCGTGCACCGCCGCCTGATGCGCGAGCTGCCGGTGGACGCGAGCTATCGCAGCACCGAGGCGCCGGCGCTCGCGAGCGCGCTGCGCGATCTCGCGGCGCGAGTCGCCCGTTCAGCGCAGCACGCCGCTCCGTAACAAGCGGAAGATCACCGGCCACGCGTACACGAGGGGACGGCGGCGTTGTCGCTCGCTCAGCTCGATGCGCACCCCGCTGTGGCGCTCGAGCTTCCACACGACGTAGGGCAGCCAGCCCTGGAACGTGAGAGCCGTCTTGAGCAGGCCCGCGATCGCGAGCGCCTTCGCGACCACGCGGCGCGCGCGCCAGCCGCGACGCGCGCGTCCGAGCGCAGCGGGATCCTGCGAGATGCGCAGCTCGCCCTGGGCAGTCTCGCCTAACACCTCGCACTCACCGCGCTGCGCGAGCACGCCGAGCGCGGCGCGCAGCACGGCGTCGTAGCGCGCAGGGTCGGCCGCTGCGATCGCGTCGATGCTGGCGGGCTGCTCGCTGCGCAGCTCGGCGCGATAGGTCTCCTGGAACGCGCCGGCCCACAGCGCGCGCGGTGCGAGCGCGCGTTCGCGCGCGTCGCCGCTCGCCCACGCGAGCATGCGCGACGCCATCGTGAGCGCCGCGTTCGCGCACGCCGTCGCGACCGCCTCGCGGGTCGCGTCGTCGCGCGCCCATGCGATGCGCGCGGGCTGGCAGAAGCGCGACCACACGCGGCAATCGAGGCTCGCGGGCGAGGCTTGCCGCGCGAAGTCCGCCAGCGAGATCAGCGCGTACTTCGCGCGCAGGTCCTGCTCGGGCAACTCGACGTAGTGCACGTTGGGCGGCAGCGCGCGGCCGAGCAGCGCGGGCCACGCGGAGTCGTACGCGCTGCGGTAGTCGCGCGTGATCGCGTAGAAGTCGAGCACGCCCTCGGTCGTGCCGCGGCGCAGACACGAGCCGTAGAAGAGCAGCGCGACGACCGCATCGCCGTGGAGCGCGCGGATCTCGTTCGCCACGCGCAGTGCGCCCTCGAGCACGGGCGCCGCGAGCTCCGCGCGGAAGATCGCCTCGAGCGCGCGCTGGGCTCCCGTCACGCGGCGCTACGCGCGCGCGAAGCGAACGCGCGGCTCCGCCTCGATCGCATAAGTCGCGTCCGGCTCGACGGGGAACAGCTCGCCGTCCACCGTGACTTCGCAATCGCAGCGCAGCTCGGCGCGCATCACGTTCGCGCTCAGGTAGCCGTGCTCGGGCGTCGCGAACGCCGGCGCGCGTCCCACGAGGATGCGCGGCACGGTCGTCGCGAGCCGCGGGGCGCCGCCGCGCACGACGGTCGCCTTGATCGCGCCGGCGCCGGTTCCCCAGAACGGACGGATGCCGAAGATCAGGCGATCGAGCGTGGTGAAGAGCGTGATCAGCCGCTCCTCGTCGGGCAGCGGGGATCCGTCGAACGCGAGGCGGACCTTCTCGGCGCGCGTGAGCTCGTTGTCGCGGCGCATCACCACGTCGCCGAGCAGCTTCGCGAGCACGAGGCCGACGCCGAACGTCTCCTGGGCGCGGCCCTTCGGGAGAGTGCGCGAAGTCCACGTCACCGCGCGGCCCAACAAGCCGGCGCCGACGAACATGCCGCAGCGCGCTTCACCGCCATGGCGCGGCGTCACGCGCATCACCGCGCGCTCGACCACCCGCGACTCGAGCCGCCCGCGGCGCGCGTCGGCCAGCAACGCACGCAGGCCCGCTGCGGAGCTGCGCGCGGCCCCGAGATCGGCCGCCGCGGCGTTCGTGCGCCCGCTGCGCAGCGGCGCGATCACCGGCAGCCAGCTCGGGCGACCGCGCGCGAGCAGGCCCGTGAGCACGCGCTCGAGCGAGCCGTCGCCGCCGTTCACCACGAGCAGCTCGACGCGCTCGCGCTCCATCTGAGAGAGCGCTTCGGGCACCCTCTGCGCCGAGGTCGTCATCGCTTGCACGACGTCGCGGGCGCCTTCGATCTCGCGCAGCACGTCCTGAACGCGGCGCTTGTTACGGCCTGCTCGCAGGTTGTTGATCAGCCCGATGCGCAACGTTCACCCCGCGTAGAACGTGTAGCTCGCGATCGCGGTGCGCTTCCGCGAGTTCCCGCCCACGACGCTTTCCAACGGTGACGCCATCCAAGCCGATCGCAAGCGCAGCCCGAGCACGAAGCGGATCGGCGCAGGCAAGTCGGCGAGCGGGTCGTACGCGGCGAGGCGCGTGCCCGCAGAGAGCGCGCCCGTCACGGCGGGCCCCGGCAGCGCGAGCTTCGGCGAGGGCGCGCTCAGCTTCTCCGCGCTCGCCGCCTCCGCGAAATCCTGCGACGCGACACGCCCGCGAGCGTCGAGCGCGACGACCCAGCGCTCCGCCCGCGCGCCGCGCGCGACCTCGAGGACGTAGAGCGGCTCGCGATCGAGCGCGAACGACTCGAGCCGGCGCGCGGCGAGCTTTCCCTCGGGCCCCGTAATCAGTCGGTGCGACACACCGATGCGGCCCTTCGTCACGATCGGTGCGCTCATCCCCTTCTTCCAGAGCGACGCGTTCACCGGGTTCGCGCCGGCCCACAGCTCGTGGGTCCACTTCCTGCCCGCGAGCTTGCGCGTCGCGAGCGGCTTCTCGGCGAGCGCGAAGTCGAGCGCGAGCTTCAGGCTGCCCTTGTCGACGCGCAGCTGCGCACGCGCGGCGCTGCGATCGAGCACGAACTTCTGCAGGTCCATGCGGCGACCGCCTGCGCTCTCCGTCCACTCGCCGCCGAGCTTCGCGCGCGAGAACTCGACGAGCGTCCCGTCCTTCTGCACCCAGCGCCCGATCGCCGCGGCGTTGCGCTCACCGGGCCCGACGTCCGTGAGCGTGACCTCGATCAGCACGCGGTCGCCCGAGTCGAGCTGCGCGGCGAACAGCCACCATTCGGTGGGCGCGGCGAGCGCGGCGCTCGCGGCGAGAATGATCAGGGCGGTGAGGACGATGCGGCGCATGACGGTCTCCTCGAGCTTCGAACCAGGACCGGGCGAGAGCGTTCCTGTGTGGCGTCAGCCTCGGCCCACGCCGCTCGCGAGCGCGAGCTCCTCTTCCCAGGGCCGCAGCGTGCGGCCGGCAGCGCGCAGACCGAGCGCGTGTGCGAGGCGAACGACGTGGAAGCCGATCGAGAGCGCCGTCCACCAAGCCACGGCCTCGAAGCCACCCGCCGGTGATCCCGCGAGGACGCCGGCCGTCAGCAGCACGAGGTTGGGGTTGCGGCGCGCCGTGATGCCGCGGAAGAACGAATCGATCCGGCGCCACGAGTGAATCTCGAAATCGCAGGCGAGCATGAACACGCCCTCGAGCGCGCGCCCTAACAAGTATCCGCCGAGCACGACGAGCGCAGCGGGAGAGTCGAGCGAGATGCCGATGCCGAGGGCCCACGCGGACCACCAAACGGGCGGGTGCGTGAGGTCGAGGCCGTGATCGAGCCAGTGCCCGAACGGCGAGGACTGGAGCGTGACGCGCGCGAGCTTGCCGTCGACCGTGTCGAGGAACGTCATCGCCCACGCCCCTGCGAGCCCGAGCGCGAACTGCCCCTGCCAGAACGCGACGATCGCGAGCACCACGAGCAGCCAGCTCGCGACGGTCACCGCGTTGGGCGAGATACCGAGCCGCGCGCACGCGCGTACGACGCGGAAGGCGAGCGGCGGCCACGCGTACTTCGTCACGAAATCGGTCACGCCCTTGTAGGACGCATCGAACAGCGCGCGCTCGATTCGCGGCGCGTCGTCTGGCGTCGCGATTCGCAGGAACGCGGGCGCGAGCTTGCGCAGCTCGGAGGTGTACGGGGGCACGAGATCGTTCGCGCGAGCGCGCGGGACTGCGCTCGGCGCAGCGCCGCCAGCGAGCCAAGCGAGCGCTTCGTCCGCGCGCGACGAGGGGACGACGGCAGCCACGGGCGCCGCGCGATCGAGGTCGTTCGCGACGAGCAGCACGTCCTTGCTCTCGAGCAGCGCCTTCACGAGCCGCTCGTCGAGCACGGCGTCGCCGCGAAGCGCGAGCACGAGCGCTTCGCCGCGCGAGCGCAGCGCCTGCGGCGCGACGACCTCTGCGCCGGCGCGAGCCAGCGCGCGCTCGAGCCGCGCATCGCTGCGCTCGCTGAACAGCAGCGCGGCGTTGGCCGCCGGCGCCACCGCAGCCGCTCGCCGCGAACTCTGTTCTTCGCTCATTCGGTCTCCGCCGCTCGCTCGCCTCGCAGCCGCCGCGCCGCGCGAACTGCGCTGCCTATGATAGGCGCGCGTTCCGCGGAGGCTCTCGCGCTGTTCAAGCTCGCCCACGTCTCGGACCTTCACGCGACTGCCGCGCGCTTCACGCGCGCCGGCGAGCTGAACGCGAAGCGCGCGTTCGGCTGGCTCTCTTATCAGGCGCGGCGGCGCCACAAGTACCGGCCCGAGATCGCGGCGCGCGTGCTCGACGACCTCGCCGCGCTCGCGCCCGACCACGTCGCGGTCACGGGCGATCTCACGCACATGGGCCTCGCGTCGGAGGTGAGCGAGGCGCGGGAGTGGCTCGCGCGGATCGGCCCGCCCGAGCGCGTCACGCTCGTACCCGGCAACCACGATGCGTATGGCGGCGACGTCGCGCACGAGTGTGTGGACGCTTGGCTCCCCTACCTGAATTCAGACCACGCGGGGGGCGCGCTCTTCCCCTCGCTGCGCGTTCGCGGGCCGGTCGCGCTGATCGGCCTCTCGTCTGCGGTGCCGACTCCGGTGCATCTCGCGACGGGACGCGCAGGCGAGGCGCAGCTCGCGCCGCTCGCGGACATGCTGCGCGATCTCGCGGCACGAAAGCTGTTCCGCGTCGTGCTCGTGCACCACCCGCCGACGCGCACCCACGTCTCGTGGCGGCGCCGACTCGAAGACGGCCCCGCACTGTGCGAGATCCTCGCGCGCGCCGGCGCCGAGCTCGTGCTTCACGGCCACGCCCATCGCGCAGCGCGCGACCGAATTGTTACGGAGAGCGGCGCGATTCCGGTGTTCGGCGTGCCCGCGACCTCGTCCGCGGTGATGTCGCGCCCGGGCGCGTCGCAGATCTTCGCGATCGAGCCGCACGCGCGAGGCTTCGCGATCACGTGCGAGCTGCGCGCGCTCGATCTCTCGAGTGGCGCGGTGGTTCCTGCGGTCGGCGAGCGAGTCGCCTAGGCGAGCTCGCGCTGCCTCAGGTGGTCGGCGAGGCGCAACGTCAGCGCGAGGATCGTGAGCGTCGGATTCGCCCAGCCCGAGGTGGGGAACACCGAGCTGCCCGCGACGAACAGGTTTGGCGCGCCGTGCACGCGGCAATTCGCGTCGACGACGCCGCGCGCGGGGTCGTCGTGCATGCGCGTCGTGCCCATGTGGTGGTAGCCGCCGATCGGGTGGTTGCCGATCAACGGATCGATGTCCCACGGGCGGCTCGCGTCGTCGAACCACGCTTCCGTCGTCACGGAGCCGGAGCCGTCGAAGCGCAGCTCGGCGTCGAGCTGCTGCGCCGCGACGCGCAGCGTGCGCTTGTCGAGCTCGCTGAAGCGCCAGTCGAGCGCGAGCTTGTGGATGCCGAGCGCGTCGCGCTCGCACGTGAGCACCACGCGGCTGTCGGGGTTCGGCGCCTGCTCGCCGCGGACCGAGAGATAGAGGCCCGCCGTGCCGAGGCGCAGGCGCAGCCACGGCAACAGCGGATCCGTCGCTGCCTGGAGCGAGCGTGCGGCTTGCTTCGCCGCGCGCCAGAGCGTGCGGCCCGCGCGCGTCGGGTTCACGTTGCGATGCACCGTGTCGTACACGCGCGAAGCCACGTTCGCGCGCTTGCCGCGATGCAGGCGCACCTTCGGCGTGAACGACGAGTTCAGCAGCGCGTGCTCGCGCTGCATCTTCTCGCTCGGCACGAGCGTCGCGGCGAAGCGGCTCGCGCCCACGAAGTGCGACTGCTTGAACGCACGCAGCGCCGCCCACGTCGCGCGCAGCGAGAGCTCCCCGCCGCGCGCGTGGGGATGCTCCATGAAGAAGCGGCCCACGAGATCGCGCTCGTTGCCGATGCCGCGCGGCGAACGCGCCTGCGACGCGAGCAGGATGCGCGGGTTCTCGAGCCCGCCCGCCGCGAGCACGAACACGCGGGCGCGCGCGCTGGCGCGGCGGCCGCCCGGCGCACGCAGGTCCGCGCGCTCGATCGCGCCGTTCTCGCCGGGCACGAGGCCTGCGACGGTCGCGTACAGCACGACCGTGACGTTCTCGTGTGCCACCAAGTCCGCGGTCGCGCGGAAGCCGAAGCGATCCCAGCGGTCGTCGAACTGCCAGAAGCGCGTGTCGAAGAAGCCGTCGGCGATGCGCGGCGCCTCGACGCCGAGGCGACGCCAGAGCCTGCCGTCGAGCGCGCTGTCCTCGATCTCGACGACGCGGCGCGCGGCGTCGTAATAACTCGCGATCGCACGCTTCGCGAACGGCCAGCCGCTGTGCGGCACCCACTCGCGCGTCTCGAAGTCGATCTCGTCGAGCTCCGCGCAGCGCCCGCCCAACACCGCGGTCGAGCCGCCGAAGAAGCGCAGGCGCGAGTCTTCGAGCTCGTAGTACGGGAAGCCGAGGTTCTCGCCTGCGCCGAGCCCCGCGATCTCGGGCTCGTAGTCGCGACCGCCGGCTTCGAGCACGAGCACGCTGTGTCCGCTGCGCGCGAGGGCGCGCGCGAGCGTGATGCCCGCGGCGCCGGCGCCGACGATGCACACGTCCGCCCGGAGCCCTTCCGCCGCGATCTCGCTCGCTGCTCTCAGATCGATCAGCACGGTGTCCCCAAACGCGCCTCTCGGGGAGTAGCAGTTGCGGCTCGGGAGGGAACGGTCTGTTTGCTGACTTTCCCGTGACTCGGGTCCAACTGCGCCAGACGAGCTGGATCAGGCCTCGCGGCCTAACAGGCGCTCCGCGAGCGCGAAGTCCTCGGGCTTGTCGACATCGATGCCCGCGCGGCCGTCGGCGAGCCTGACGGCGGCGATCTGCGCATCGGTTGCCTTCGAGATCGCCGCGATCGCGGCTTCGAGCGGAAGCCGGCCCGCGGCGAAACGCGCCAGCGTCACGGCGCCGAAGACCGCGGCGAGCCGCCAGGGCTCTTTGCGGAAGCCCTCCGCCTTGCGCCAGAAGGCGGCCACCTTCGCGGCGCCGGGCGTGCGCGCGAGGAACAGGTTCGCGCCGGTGAAGCGCTCGCGGCCGAGCTTCAGCCACGTGCGCTGGCTGCCGGGCGCCGCGGCGAGCACGGCGTGATCGGGCACGAGCGCGACGGCCAGGTCCGCATCGCTCGCGAGCGCCTCGCGTAGAAACGCGCGCACCGCCTCCGCGCGAAGCAGCGGGTGATCCGCGGTCGTGACGAGCGTGATCGCGCTGCCGGTCGTCTCGACGAAGTCGCGCACGCTGTCGGCGGGCGAGGTTCCACTGCGATGCAGCGCGAGCTCACCGCGCGCGAGCTGCGGGCCGAACTCGGGGTGCGCCTCCAGCGCGCGCGCGTCGTCGACGCTCACCGTGATGCGCGCGATCTCGGGCACCGCGCGCAGCGCCGCCAGCACGTGCGCGAGCAGCGGCTTCCCGTGCAGTGGTGCGAGCGCCTTGTGCGACACGCCGTGCTGCCGCGCGACCGCGTCGTCGCCGCCGCGGCGCCGACCCGCGAGCACGAGCGCGTGGACACCTTCGCCGGGTACCGGTTTCGCGCGCGCCACTCAGAGCTTCCGCGCGACGCGATCCGCGATGTCGTGGAGTCGCCGGAGACCGAGCCGCCGCCCCGCGAGCCCGCGCAGCGTTTCCGCGGCGACGGGCCGCAGCGACGAGGCGATCTCGGTGCCCGCGAGTTTCTTGCGGAACACGCCGACCAGCTCGCGGTTCGGCCGCAGCATCGACGACATCAGCTCGTAGCGCGTGATGTGAATCTGCGCGCTGCCCGGCTTGTCCGCGGGCGCCACGGGATCCTTGCGCGTGTCGCCGCGGCGCGACTCGCCCTTCGGCTCGCGCTCGCGCGGGTCGCCCGCCGAGCCCGCGTCGACGAGCCTCAGCGCCGCGTCCTTCGGAAACGCCAGGGCGAACGCGGGCAGCGACAAGCGGACCCTCCGAGCTGCGTACCTTACCTTGCGCGGCTCGCGACGGAGCGAGTTGTCAGGCAAATCGCGGATAAGATGCGGCGACGCGGGAGAAGTGCGTGGCGAAAGAGATGGGCGGCTTCGAGATCTGGATCGACGCCACGAGCTCGGAGAGCAGTCTGATCGTTTTCGGCATGGCGCTGCCCGAGCGCCAGATCGCGGCCATCGAGCAGCTCGCGAACGGGCGCCGCAATCAGTGCGATTTCGCGCGCATCGTGGTCGAGCACCGCGCGGGCGCGCGCCCGTTCGTGACGCCGGCGCTCGTCGCGTCGCTGCGCGTCGAGTTCCGCGAGGCGAGCGGCTCCTACGCGGAGCGCCTCGCACGCGCTTCCGCCGAAGCGAAGGCAACGCTGCTCGCGCTGCCGGGCGACGCGATTCTCGATTCGCGCGTGCTCGGCGCGCTGCTGCGCGGGAGCGGTGCGCTGGTGGCGCTCGGCGGTGAGGGCGAGAAGCGCACCGCGCTGATCCGCCTCGCGCCGCAGCAGCGGCCCGCTGCGGGAGACGACGCGATCGCCGTCGCGAGCGCGCTGCTCGCGAGCGGCGCGGCGCGCGAGCTCGCGCTCGACTCGATCGGCGTGCACCTGCTCAGTTTGCGCCGCGATCTCGCGGCCTACGCCTTCCGGCTCCGCGCGAGCGAAGTCGCGGAGACCGAGCGCTGGCTGTTCTGGTCGAACTACAAGGGCTCGACGGACTTTCTGACGCGCTGGGTGTTTCCGCCCTTCGTGTGGGCCGCGGTGCGCCCGCTGACGCGCTGGCGCGTCCACCCGAACTGGATCACCGGGCTCGCCGTTCTGCTTTGCATCGCCGCGATTCCGCTGTGGGCGCGCGGCGAGTGGCTGCTCGGCTTCATCGCGGCCTACCTGATGGCGGTGCTCGACTCGGTCGACGGCAAGGTCGCGCGGCTCACCTACACCTCCTCGCTGTTCGGAAACATCCTCGACCACAGCACGGACCTGATTCACCCGCCGTTCTGGTACGCGGCCTGGGCGTGTGGCCTCGCGGGCGGGCCGAGCGGGCCGACGTTCGAGCTCGCGATGTGGTTCTTCGCGATCTACATCGCCGACCGGCTGATCGCGCCCTTCTTCAAGCGCATCGCGGGCAAGTCGATCCACGGCTACGCGCCGATCGACGTGAAGATGCGCACGTTCATCTCGCGCCGGAACGTGAACCTGCCCGTGTTCACCCTCGCGCTGCCGCTCGGCTTCGGTCACGAAGCGATCGTGTTCGTGGTGGCGTGGCAGGTGGTGTGCCTCGCGTTCCACGCCGTGCGCTTCGCACAGATGTGGCAGGAGAAGCGCGCCGTCGCGGCCTAGCGGCGAACTTGCCCCGCGTAGGCCTTGCGCACGGACTCGAGATCCTCGAGCGAATCGATCTCGCCCCACCAGAGGCCTTGCATCGAGCACGCGCGCACCATGCCGCGGCGCGCGAGCTCACCGATCGCGGTCGTGTAGTAGGCGCGCTGCTGGCCGAAGCTGCGCACGAGCTGCTCGAAGGCGTCGCGAATCGCGCCCGTGCCTTCGCCGCGCAGCAGCGTCATGCCGATCGCTTCGCCCTGCGCGCTGCCCGCGTCGAGATCCTTGCCGATCGCGCGCACGAGGCCGCCCTCGACGACCACCTTCATGTCGTCGTCGTCGTAGGCGGGCTTCACGTTCACCACGATCGTGAGCGGGCTCGGTGGCGTGGCGATCAGGCGAGCGGCGACGCCGGGCTCGAAGAGCGTGTCGCCGTTCAGCAGGATGCAGTCGCCCTCGAAGTCGCGGCTCGCGAGCCAAGCCGTGATCAGGTTGTCGGCCTGATCGAAGAAGGGGTTGTACCGGACGCGCACGCGCATCCGCGGGATGCCGTGCGTCGCGGCGAAGCGCTCGACCTTCTCGATGCCGTAGCCGCCCATCACGACCGCTTCGTCCACGCCGTGCGCCGCGAGCGTGCGCAGCTGCACCTCGAGCACGCTGCGCTCGCCGTCCACGGGGACGAGGCACTTCGGAATATCGCGCGTGACGGGGAAGAGCCGGCGCCCCTGCCCCGCGCTGAGAATGATCGCTCGCACCGCTCGTCCCCCTGAGGCGCAGACCCCGCGCCCGCGGCGCATTGTCGGGAACCGCGGCGAATGAACAAGGTGGCGGCACCCGGCTGCGCCGAATCGAGGGGCCCGCGTCTGACGCTGAGTTCGCGATTTCCCTTCGCAGCAGCGGCCCTACTCTGCGCGGCGCGTGACGGCGGTAACGAAACCCGAGAGCGAGGCGCGCGCCGTGAAGGCGCTGACGACCGGGCATCGCCCGCTCGGCTGGACGCTCTTTCTCTCGCTCGCGCGCGAGGCGCTCGGGCCCACGCTGCTCGCACTCGGCGGGCTCTCGCTCGCGGCGCTCACGAAGAGCCTGCTCGGCCTGTCGGTGCTGCTGTTCAACAAGGGGCTCAGCGGCGCCGACACGGCCGCGTTCGTCGGCTTCGAGATCGTGGTCCTCGCCGCGCGCATCTTGCCCTTCGCGGTGCTGGTGGGCGCGCTGATCGGGCTCGGGCGCCTGGCGGCGGACAAGGAGCTGCTCGCGCTCGAAGCGCTCGGCGTCTCGCCGGTTCGCCTCGTCGGCCCCATGCTCGCGGTGGGCAGCCTGGCAACGCTTGCGGGCCTCGGCCTCTCGCTCGAGGGGGTGCCGCGCGTGCTGGCCGCGCGTCAGTCGCTGCTGATCGAGAGCACGCTCGAGCAGCCAGGCTCGGTTCTGCGCGCCGGCATCGTCCAGAAATTCGGCGACAAGCATCTCTCCGCGCTCGAGGCCTCGACGCGCGGCGACGACCTGCGCGCCGTGATGCTGCACGATGACGACCTCGGCGAAACGTTCTTCGCCGAGACCGCGACGCTGCGCGTGCCCGACCCCGGCACGATCGAGGTCACGCTGCGCGACGGCGTGATCGTGACGCGCGCCGGCGGCGACGGGCAGCTCGTACGCTTCAAGCTGTTTCGCAGCGTGCTCGAGGGCGACGAGAACGTCGCGAAGCCCGAGGGCGACGAGGGGCGCTTTGCGGCGATGACGACGCGCGAGCTGCGCGGCCTGCGATCCGACGACGCGCGCGACGCGCGCGCCATCCAGAGCGAGCTCGCGCGCCGCTTCTCGAACCCGTTCGCAGCCCTCGCGCTGTGCTGGCTCGCGGTGCCGCTCGCGCTCACGCTCGGCAGCGCGACGCGTGGAGGCGGCGGCGTCGCGGGCCTCGGCGTGACGGTCGCGTACTACGGGCTTCTGCAGGCCTCGAACGGCCTGCTGGAGTTCCCCGACGTGCCTGTCGCCCTCGCGGCATGGCTCCCCAACGCGGTCGCGCTCGCTGGCGGCGCCGTGCTGATGATTCGCCGCTTCGTGCTGCTGCGGGAGCAGCAGCCGCGCGCGCGCGCCGCAGCGGATGCGCGGGACGTGAAGTCGCAGCGCCGTGCGGGCGGCACGCGCTGGTCGCTCACGCGCTACATCGCGCGCCGCTTCGTCGGCTTCGCGCTGGTCGGCTTCTCGGTGCTGCTGCTCGCCTACCTGCTCGTCGACGTGCTCGAGCGCCTCGAACAGTTCGCCGAGTACGGCGCCACGTTCTCCGAGGTCGCGCGCTTCTACGCGCTGCGCCTGCCGCTCCTCGCGTCGCGCATCGTGCCGATGGGCCTGCTCGTCGGCGCGGCATTGCTCGTGAGCCAGATGGCGGGGGAGGGCGAGCTGCGCGGCATGGAGGCGTGCGGCATTCGGCTCGGGCGTGCGCTCGCGCCGGTGGTCGTGATCTCGGCGCTCGCGGTGCCAGCGTTCTACGTGCTGGTGGACCGCGTGCTGCCGCGCACGACCGCAGCCGCGGACCGGCTCAAGGACACGGAGATCAAGAACAAGACGCCAGGCGGCTGGGAGGAGGTGTGGTCCCACACCGCGACGCGCATGGTGCACGTGGGCGCGCACAACTCGGCGAAGGGCGAGGCGCGGGACCTGACGCTCTATGAGCTGGGCGCGAGCGGGCTCCCTGAGCGCCGGCTCGATGTGCCGCGCGCCCGCGATGTCGGCCACGGCACATGGCGGCTGTTCGACGCGCAGCTCACGCTCATCACGCGCGCGGGCGTGCTCGATGCGCCCGCCGGGGAGACGCGCGCGATCCCGGAGATCGAGTCGTCGCTCACCGATTCGTCCCATCTCGACATCGCGCGCTTGCGGGAGCACGCGCGCGAGGCGGCGGCGGGCGGATACGACACGACGCCGTTCCTCGTCGACCTGCAGGCGCGCATCGCGCAGCCGCTCCAGTGCCTGCTGCTGCCCTGGCTCGGGCTACTCGTCGCGCTCGGCGTGCGCCGCTCTGCACCCTGCATGCTCTGGGCGATCGGCATCGGCGTCGGCTTCATCCTGCTGACCGGCGTCTCGGTCGCGCTCGGCTACGGCCGCACGCTCCCACCGCAAATCGCCGCCTGGATGCCCTCGGGGGTAGTGACCGGAATCACCATTTTCTTGCAGTTGCGTCGCTGACACGAAAGCGAATGGGGCTAGGATGTCCGGGCTTTCGCCGCGGCACCCCCTCCGCGACGGGCCTCGCCGGGAGTCCCGCATGTTTGGCCGCCGTTCGGACGGAACCCTCGTCCGAAACCTGCCCAAGCTTCGCCGCTTCATGCCCTTCGTCTCGCCGCGGCGGAACGACTCCCTCTTCTACTACGGGCACGAGATCGAGGTCGACGCCGCGCTGGCGTTCCTCGAGCAGCAGAACGCGGCGCGGCCGCCCGAGCGGCCGATCACCCTGTTCCACCTCTACCTGCGCTCGATCCAGCTCGGGATGCACGAGAACCCCGAGATCAACCGGTTCGTGGCGGGCGGGCGCATCTATCAGAGGAACGGCCTGCCGCTGACGTTCAGCGCGATGAAGGAGCTCCAGAAGGGCTCCGTCCTCCTCACGGTGAAGCGCGAGTTCCCGGCGGGCGAGACGCTCCACGGCATGGTCGACCGAGTGCTCGACTCGCTCGTGAGCCGCCGCAGCGGGAAGAAGACCCAAGCCGACAAAGAGATCGACCTCGCGCTCTACCTCCCCTCGTTCCTGATCCGCTGCGTGATGAGGGTGCTGAATTGGGGCAACGCGCTCGGCGTCCTCCCCAGGTCGGTCATGGACGGCGACCCGCTCTTCACCTCCCTGTTCGTGGCCAACATGGGCTCGATCGGGATGGAGACGGGCCACCACCACCTGTGGGAGTACGGGACCTGCTCGGGTTTTTGCGTGATGGGGAAGATCCGCACGCGCCCGGACGGCTCCCGCTACGTGCAGTGCAGTTACACCTGGGACGAACGCGTCGCGGACGGTCTGGCGACGAGCTTCGCTCTGAGCGCGTTCAAAGAGCGCGTCGAGAACCCGGAGAAACTTCTGTGACGGATCTCTTCGACAAAGTCGCGGCCTACGACCGCGCCCAGACGCTCCGCGATCACGCGATCTACCCCTACTACCGCGTGATCTCTTCCGGCCAAGATCCCGTCGTCACGATGAACGGCCGCCGCGTCGTGATGCTCGGCTCGAACAACTACCTCGGTCTTTCGAGCCACCCCGAAGTGAAGGCCGCCGCCGCCGAGGCGCTCGAGAAGTACGGCACCGGCTGCGCGGGCTCGCGGCTTCTGAACGGAACGCTCGACATCCACGTGCAGCTCGAGGAGCGCCTCGCGCGCTTCATGCGCCGCGAAGCGGTGATCACGTTCGCGACGGGTTATCAGGCCAACGTCGGCGCGCTCTCGACGATCCTCGGCCGCCACGACGAAGTGTTCCTCGACAACCTCGACCACGCCTCGTTGATCGACGGCATCCGCCTCGGCTTCGCGAAGGACCGCAAGTTCCGCCACAACGACATGGCGGACCTCGAGAAGAAGCTCGCGGCGGCGCCCAAGGACACGGGCAAGCTGATCGTGGTCGACGGCGTCTACTCGATGGAAGGCGACCTCGGCGACCTGCCCGCGATCGTGGCGCTCGCGCAGCGCTTCGGCGCGCGCGTCCTCGTCGACGAGGCGCACGGCGTGGGCGTGATGGGCACGCACGGCCGCGGCGCCTGCGAGCACTTCGGCGTCGAGAACCAGGTCGACCTCGTGATGGGCACGTTCTCGAAGTCCCTCGCGTCCGTCGGCGGCTTCATCGCCGGCAGCGCGCGCGTGATCGACTACATCAAGCACACCGCGCGCTCCGCGATTTTCTCCGCAGCGCCCGCGCCGCACGTCGTAGGCGCGGTGCTGAAGGCGCTCGAGATCCTCGAGCGCGAGCCCGAGCGGCGGAAGGCGCTCTGGGAGAACACGGAGTACATGAAGGACGCGCTGACGAGCCTCGGCTTCGACATCGGCACGCCGCAGTCGCCCGTGATCCCGATCAAGATCGGCCCCGACGAGATCGCCTACGAGATGGCCGTGCGCCTGCAAGACGAGGGCGTGTTCGCGAACCCCGTCGTGTCGCCTGCCGTGCCTGAGGGCCACGCGATGATCCGCACTTCGTACATGGCGACGCACAAGCGCGAGCACCTCGACACCGCGCTCGACGCGCTCGAGAGCGTGGCACGCCAGCTCGGCGTGCTGCGCTAGGCGGCGCGCTCGTCTCTTCGCCGCCGGGGTTGCGAGCGCTCAAATGGCCGACGCGAACCGCAAGCGACCGAGCGCCGCGGAAGCGGCGCAGGACGCGCGCAGCGAGCGGCACGCGAGCGGAGCCCACGAAAGGCCGGTTCTAGTCACCGGCGCCTCCTCCGGCATCGGCGCCGCCGCCGCAAAGCTGCTCGTGGCGCGCGGCTTTCGCGTGTACGGCACGAGTCGCAGCGCGCGCCCCGGAGCGGACGGCGTTCGCTGGCTCGCGCTCGACGTGCGCGACGAGACCTCGGTGCAGCGCGCGGTCGCGCAGCTGCTCGACGCCGAGGGCGGGCTCTTCGGCGCCGTCTGCAACGCGGGCATCGGCATCTTCGGCAGCGTCGAGGAAACGCCGATGGAGCGCGCGCGCGCGCAGTTCGAGACGAACGTGTTCGGCGTGCTGCACACGCTGCGCGCCGTGCTGCCGCCGATGCGGGAAGCCAGGCGCGGGCGCATCGCGATCGTGGGCTCGCTCGCGGGCCGCGCGCCGATTCCGTTTCAGGCGCACTACTCCGCGACCAAGGGCGCCGTCGACGCGCTCGCGCTCGCGCTGCACAACGAGGTGCGCGCGCTCGGCATCCACGTCGCGCTGATCGAGCCGGGCGACATCAACACCGGCTTCAACGAAGCGACGGACTGGGGCGCCACCGCGGCGGCGAGCCATTACGGCGCGCCGATCGCGAGCGCCGAGCGCGTGATCCGCGAGTCGCTGCCGAAGGCGCCGGGGCCCGAGGTCGTGGCGCGCGCGATCGCGCACGCGCTCGAGTCGCGGCGCCCGCGCGTGCGATATCCGGTCGGCCCCGACTCGAAGCTCGTGCCGCTCGGGCGGCGGCTACTGCCCGAGCGCGCGCTGCTCGCGCTGATTCGGGATCACTTCGGGGTGTGAGGGGCTACTCGACCTGCTGCGCGGTGAGAAACATCGCCTTCTCGAGGGCTTGAAAGAACTGTTGATACGGCACGGGGTCTTCGACGGCCTTGAGCTCGTACTGCGCGTTGGCGCGAACGTTTACCTGCTTCTCGCCACGCGCTGAGACGATCACCGTCATCCGCAACGCGTATCGATCGAGCTTCGTTCCGCTGACCGACCCCAGCTCGACGTTCGCCTGGTCCAAGACGAAGCCGAGGTCTTGCAGCGTCGCCATCACGATGCGGACGGTGCCCTTCACATTCGTCGTGTCGAACGCGCGCGTCTGCATGCTCCGCAGTGCGAGCTGCGATTCGCCGGTAGCTAGTAACTCACGCTGCGACGTGGCACA
>VGRF01000047.1 GCA_016875395.1 Deltaproteobacteria bacterium
GCGCGCGCGACGCACGCATCGCGCTCGCGCCGCCCGACGCGTGCCGCGATCTCGCGCCACGCGGCGTCGCCCAGCGGCGCGGAGACCGCCGCGAGCGCGTCGTCCTCCAGCCACGCAGCGAGCGAGCGAGCGTCGGCTTCGCGCGGCAGATTCGCCGCGAGCCAGCCGCCCAGCGCTTCGAGCAGCCGGCACGCGCCCCCCGGCGCGACGCGGCCGCGTCGCGAAAATCCGTAACAAGCTGCGCGCTCCGCGAGCAGTTCGGCCCCGCGCAGGCCCGCGAACGCGCCCTCGGGCGCGAGCGCAGAGAGCTGCGCGAACAGCTCGTCGGCCACGAGCGGCAGCGCGCGATCCGGCAGGGTGGGCGCGCGCTCGGGTCCCGTGAGCCACAGCAGCCCCGACTCTGCCCAGCGCCGCGCCGCGCGCTCCGCTTCGCCCTCGCTCACTTCGCGATCTCGTCCACGAGCCCCCACGCGAGCGCGCGCTCGGCGCCGAGCGGTGCGCGCGTGAGCGCGAGCTGCGCCGTGCGCTGGCGCCCGATGCGGCGCGGCAGGCTCACCGTTCCGCCTGCGCCCGGCACGAGCCCCATGCCGAGCTCGGGGAGCACGAAGCGTGCGTCTGCACGGGCAACGACGCGCGCGCAGTACGCGGGCAGCTCGATCCCTGCGCCGACGCATGCGCCATGCACGCGCGCCGTCGTGCGCGCCGCGCACTGCGAGAGCAGCAGCGCAGCGTTGCGTGTCGACCGGATCGCGTGCGCCGTCGCCGGATCGGGCAGCGTGCCGAACTCGTCGAGATCGCCGCCGCTGCAGAAGGCGGCGCCGGCGCCTGATAACTCGATCGCGCCGATCTCCGGATCGTGCAGCGCGAAACGCAGCGCCTCGCAGAGCGCGTCGCGCATCGCCGCAGAGAACGCGTTGCGCTTCTCGGGGCGGTTCAGGCGCAGCGAGAGCCGCGCACCCTCGCGCACCACGAGCACCGCCGGCTCGCGCGAGGGCTCGCGCTCCTTGCGCACGTGCGCCGCCAGCCACGCGCGGAACTCGGGGCCGCTCTGCAGCGTGGAGTAGACGAGCGACTCGGCGACGAGCCCTTCGTAGATCGTGCGCGCGAGGCTTGCGCGCAGCAGCTGCGCCAGCCCGAGGCTCGCGAGCGGCGCCGCCGCGATCGTGCCCGAGATCACTCCGAGCTCCGCCTCGTCGTCTCGCCCTAACAAGACGTCGAGCGCCGGTGCGAGCGCACGCGCGGCCGGAGACTCGGCGGCGCCGACGCCGACGCTCAGCGCGGGCAGCTCGCCGAGCCGCGCGGCCGCCGCGCGCAGCGCCGCCGCGCTCGCGCCGCCGTCGGCCCCCGCGAGGTCGACGCACACCAGCGCATCGCCGGTCAGCACCGAGAAGCGCTCGGACGCCGCGGGGTCCGCGAGCGCAGCGACGAGCGAGGCGGGATCGAGCACGGGCGACACACGGCGAGGCTACCGCGAGCGCGGTTCGCTGCTTCGCGCGGGGCCACGCAGCGAGCGCGTGGCGAGCGGGCGGACGCTGTCGGACCATGCTCGCCGCAACCGAGGAGCCCCGATGGCCGCCACGCTCGACGAGATTCGCCGCGACCCGACGCGCACCCCCAACAACTTGTGGCGACGCGAGACGCCCGGCGCTGCGGGCTGGCCACGCAGCGTCCGGCCCGGAGCGTCCAACAAGTACTTCATGTTCTCGGCCGACTGTCACGCGGTCGAGCCGAGCAACTTTCTGCACGAGATCGAGCCGGAGTACCGCGCGCGCATTCCGCACGTCGAAGTTCGCGACGACGGCTCGGAGTGGATGATCACGGAGGGCAACCGCCCGCAGCGCGTGAAGCCGCCGAGGCGCGAGGCCAGCGCGCAGGACGAAGCGAGCCAGGGCCTCGCCGCGGCTGTGCGCGGCGCGCGCATGGACGAGGAGGACGTGCTGCGCAACGCGACGGGCCGCACGGTCGCGTCGCGCCTCGCCGACCACGACGCCGACGGCATCGAAGTCGAGCTGATGTTCCCGAACAAGGGCCTCTTGTGCTGGGCTTCGCCCGACGCGGTGTTCGCGATGGCGATGTGCCGGCAGTGGAACCGCTGGGCGCAGCAGTTCTGCGGCGAGCACATGCTCGGCGGCGCGCCGCGCATCCTGCCGGCCGCGCTGCTCGCTTGTGGCGATCAGGCCGGCACGATGCGCGAGATCCGCTGGGCCGCGGACGCCGGCTTCCGCGCCGTCTGCCTCGGCAACTCGGTGAAGTACGGGCCGAAGCACTTCGGCGAGCTCGAGTACAACGATCCGAGCTTCGAGCCGATGTGGTCGCTGCTCGAAGAGACCGGCCTCGTCGTCACTTTCCACGTCTCGACGGGCCGCGATCCGCGCGCCGTCGGTGGCAACGGCGGCGCGATCATCAACTACGTCTGCCACTCGATGGAGACGACGCTCGAGCCGCTCGTGCAGATGATCGCGTCCGGCGTGTTCGAGCGGCACCCGAAGCTGCGCGCGGGCCTCGTCGAGAGCGGCATCGGCTTCGTGCCCTGGCTGATCGAGACGCTCGACTACGCCGCGAAGGCGCACCACTTCTGGGTGCGCCCCACGCTGAAGGAGCTGCCGAGCACGTACTTCCGTAACAACTGCTTCGCCACGTTCCAGGACGACGCCGCGGGCCTGCGTTACGCCGAAGAGCTCGATCTCACGCGCAACCTGATCTGGGCGAACGACTACCCGCACCACGAGGGCTCGTGGCCGCACAGCGCACAGGTGATCGAGCGGACCATGTCGCACCTGCGCGACGAGTCGCGCGCGCGAATCCTCGGCGAGAACGCGGCGAGGCTGTTCGGGCTGGAGCCGAAGCGCTACGGGCGCTGAGGGGCGCTCGCGTCAGCGCGTGACGAACCCGCGAATGCGAACGCGCGAATCACGGAGCGGCCTCCTTCGCCGGCTGCGCGATCTGCATCAGCTCGCGATCGAAGTCGATCGTCACCACGAAGTGGCGCAGCGCGTCGTAGCCGAGCCGCCCGCTCGCGCGCGCGCCGCGCGTCACGTGTGAGCCGGTCGTGACGCGGCCCCAGTTCTCTTGCCCGCTGAGCAGCCGCTCACCCTCGGCGGGCACCGCGACCGGCACGTCGGCGAGCTCGAAGCCGCCGAGCTTCACGGACGTCAGCACGAGCAGCTCGAGCTGCGCGCGCTTCCCGAACACGTCGTGGCTCTCCGTCGTGCTCTTGCGACTCGCGTCGAGCCAACCCTCCCGCTTCGCGAGCGAACGGCTCACGACGATCGGGCCGGCGGCTCCCGTGTCGAGCAGGAGCCAAGTCTTCTCGTTGCCGGGGAAAGTCACCTGCACGGTGGGAAGGCACGGCGTCTCGCTCGTCGGCGCCGACGACGAGAACGCCTCGCGCGTGAAGTCCCCCGAGTTGCCCGTCATGTCGCGTCCCAGGTCCTGGCGCGGCCCGCGCCGGCAGCTGCCCTCCGCCGCGCGCATCTTCACGTTGGCGTGCTTGCGCAGGTCGAGTGCGGAGCGCGGCAGCAGCCGCATGCGCCCGTTCGGATAGTCGAGCTGCACGACGAAGGGCTCGAGGAACTGCGCGCCGAGTTGAAGCGGCGTGTCGGGGTGGTCGAGCGCCGGTGTGTCGCGCAGCGTGACCTTCGCGCCGAACAGCTCGACGTCGAGCTCCGGCTCGCTCGCGACGACGGCGTTGCCCCCGAACGCGCTGCGAATGCGCTGGCGCGTCGCTCGCTGCGGGAGCGTCGAGGACGAGGCGGCGAGTACCAACAACACGGCGGCCCGCAGCGACCTTCGCTTCATCGCTCCTCCGAGGCCCCTGGCAATCCGGCGTTGATACCACGCGCACGAGCGCCAAAGAACGTCAAAACCGCGTGATAGCGTCGCGCCTTCTCACGCCTCAGGAGCGCCCACTCGTGATCCCCAAGATCGCCTTCGGACGCACGGGCCATCAGAGCTCGCGCATCATCTTCGGCGCCGCGGCGCTGTGGAACGCGTCACCCGAGCAGTCCGCGCGCACGCTCGACATGCTGCTCGCACGCGGCGTGAATCACATCGATGTCGCGAATGGGTACGGCCCCGCGGAGCTGCGCGTCGGTGAGTCGATGCGGCGGCTGCGCGAGCGCTTCTTTCTCGCGACGAAGACGGGCAAGCGCGACTACGCGGGAGCGTGGCGGCACATCGAGCGCTCGCTCGAGCGGCTGCAGACCGACCAGCTCGATCTCATCCAGCTCCACAACCTCTCCGACGACGCGGGCTGGCAGATGGCGTTCTCGCACGACGGCGCGCTGCGCGCTTGTTACGAGGCGCGCGAGCAAGGGCTCGTGCGCTTCATCGGCGTCACGGGCCACGGCACGCGCGTGCCGTCGATGCATCTGCGCTCGCTCGCGCGCTTCCCGTTCGACTCGGTGCTCGTGCCGTACAACGTCGCGATGATGAGCCAGCCGCAATACGCCGCGGACTTCGAGGCGCTCTACACGGAGTGCCAACGCCGCGGCGTCGCGATGCAGACGATCAAGGCCGTCGCCGCGCGCCGCTGGCAGCCGGGCGAGCTGCGCACGCACAACACCTGGTACCGCCCCGTGAGCGACCCCGACGACGTCGCGCGCGCCGTGCACTGGGCGCTCTCGCGAGCGGGCGTGTTCGTGAACACCGCGAGCGACCTCGGCCTGCTCGCGCTCACGCTCGACGCCGCGGAGCGCTTCGAAGGCGCGCCTGCCGAGAGCGAGATCGCCGAAGCTTGGGCCCGCGTCGGCGCCCTGCCCCTGTTCGTGCCGGGCATGGACGACGTGCGCTAGCGCCGGCGGCCGATTCGGGCCTGGCACGAAACGGCCTTCAAGCGCGACGCGAACCGAGCCCCGAGTGGTCCGCCTGCGGTATGAACGCACACGGAGGACCGTGTCATGGCTTACGGCTACAAGCGCATCTCGGTGAAGCTCGAAGGCGGCGTCGCGTTCGCGACGATGAGCAACCCGCCGATCAACATCATCTCGATGGAGCTTGCGGGCGAGCTCGGGCAGTTCGCGCTGGAAGTCGCGAAGGACGACGCGGTGCGCGCGGTCGTACTGCGCAGCGACGACCCCGACTTCTGGCTCGCTCACTTCGACGTCGCGGCGATCATCGACTTTCCGACGGGCGGCGTGGCGCCGCTGAACCGCGAGGTGAACGACAACTTCTATCACGCGATGTGCGAGACGTACCGCACGATGCCGAAGGCGACGATCGCCGAGATCAACGGGCGCGTGGGCGGCGGCGGCAGCGAGCTCGCGATGTCGTGCGACATGCGCTTCGGCGCGCTCGGCAAGACGATCATCAACCAGCCGGAAGTCGCGCTCGGCATTCTCCCCGGCGGCACCGGCACGCAGCGCATGCCGCGATTGATCGGCCGTGGGCGCGCGCTCGAAGTGATTCTCGGCTGCGACGATCTCGACGCAGCGACCGCCGAGCGCTGGGGCTACTTGAATCGCGCGCTCGCGCCTGCGGAGCTGCGGCCATTCGTGACGAAGCTCGCGAAGCGCATCGCGAGCTTCCCGGCGCCGGCGATCGCCGCCGCGAAGCGCGCGACGCTCGCGTCCGACGCGAGCTGGGAGCGCGGGCTGATCGAGGAGAGCCACCTGTTCCAGGTGTTGTTACGGACGCCGGAGGCGCCGGTGGCGATGAAGAAGTTCATGGCGAGCGGCGGGCAGACGCGCGAGGGAGAGAATCGGCTCGGAGAGCTTTGTACGAAGCTCGGTTCGTGAGCGGGCCCTTCGAGTCGTTGCGGGGCGCCGCGCGGCGGGGCCGGGGCGGGGGCTGCTGCGCGGGATGGCTCGCTGCGGGCTTGCCGGTTGAAGGTGACACTTGGGCGTCTGGCGTCGCGGCGCAGGATGTTCCCGCCGACATTCACGCGCCCTTCGCTTGCGCTTTATTCCCGCTCCGCAGCCCCCGCCCCGGCCCCGCCGCGCTCCTCGGGGAAGAATGTCGTCGCAGCCATTTGGGTGGAAGGGCGACGGCTTCGGCGGCTTTGAGCCGCCTCAGCGTCGCTGCGCGCGCTTCGCTACTTCACGCTTCGAGAAGTGCTCGATGCGTGGTCTCGTGTTGATCGAGGTGAATTCGTGACTGCGAGCAAGGGACTGACCTTCGACGAGAACGCGGCGCGTGGGATTGAGCGGATGTATGTGACCCCCGATGTGGTGGGGCAGCGTGCGCGGTTCTTGCAGATGGTGGCTGCGAAGCCGGGCGAGTACGTGCTCGACGTGGGAATGGGGCCGGGCTTTCTCACCTATGACCTCGCGCCGATCGTCGGAGAGCGCGGGCTGGTTGCCGGTGTCGACTCGAGCGCGGTGATGGTGGAGCTCGCGCGCAAGCGCTGTGAGGGGCGCGGGCCGTGCGAGTTCAAGCTCGCGGACGCGACGGAGCTGCCGTTCGGCGACGCGAACTTCGACGTCGTGGTGTCGACGCAGGTGTACGAGTACGTGGCCGACATGGCGAGCGCGCTCGCGGAGGTGCGCCGAGTTCTCAGGCCAAACGGGCGCGTGTTCGTTCTCGACACGGATTGGGACAGCGTGGTGTGGAACAGCGCGGACCCCGCACGCATGCGGCGCGTGATGGATGCGTGGGACGATCATCTGCACGACCCGCACCTGCCCGCGAAGCTGCCGGCGCTGCTCGCGCGCGCGGGCTTTGCGCTCACGCACGTCGAAGTAATTCCGATCGTGAACGCCGCGCTGCACCCGCACTGCTACTCGAACGGCATCCTCGGCGCGATCGCCGCGTTCGTACCGGGCCACCGCGGTGTTTCCGCCGAGGAGGCGAAGGCCTGGGCCGCGGAGTTGCGCGAGCTCGGCGCGCGAGGCGAGTACTTCTTCAGCGTGAATCGCTACGCCTTCGGCGCAGTCCGAACCTAAAGCTTCAGCGAGAGGTCCGACATGAACGCATGGCGAGCCCTTCAGTGCGTCGCGATCTCGGCGGTGCTGATCGCGCCGCTTGCTCGCGGCGAGGAGCCACTGCCGCAGGACGCGGCTTCCCCTGATGACTCGGCGGCCGCGCCCGAGCGAAAGCCGATCACCAGCACGAGCGGCAGCGCGCCGAGCGAGACGCTCCAGGAGCGCATGGCCCGCTTCAAGCGCGAGAAGGGCGCAGGCAGCGACCGGCCGTTCGATGGCTTCGCGACGCAGGCCGAACGCGACGCGCAGGCGATGCGCGAAGCCGCAGTCGGTGGTTCGGTGGATGGCGTGCGTTCGAAAGAAGAACGCGAGCAATGGACGGAAAACACCGAGGACCGCGTAGCCGAGGAGGAAATGCTCGAAGACCGGCTCAGCCAGCTCTCGGAGATGTGGGGCGCGTCGGGCTGCTTTCTGAACGTCGAGCCCAACTGGAACGCGCAGGAAGAGTTCATCAAGCACCGCAAGCTCACACGCGGCGATTTCCTCTACGAGAACGCGAACAAGCTGCAGCTCACGGTGCCTGTGCCGAAGGCTCGACCGCGCGCATACACCTCGCAGGCGTTCGGCTGCGTCGCGCAAACCCAGGTGCGACCGACCGAGGACGGCAAATTTCTCGCGGAGGTCACCAGCATTCGGTACTTCGCGCTGATCTCGAGAGTCGAGTCGTACCTGCCGGAGGAGACGCCCGACTCTCACCTCGCCGCCGTGCTCGGCCACGAGCAGCTCCACTTCGACATCGCCGAAGCGCTCGCCCGCCACATCAACTCGCTCGGGGAGAAGCTGCGCGCCCGCTATCGCGGCGTCGGCCGCTCACCCGAAGAGGCGGCGGGCGAGCTGCAGCTCGAGTGGGGCCAGCTGATGAAGCTCGTGCAGGAGGATTTCCGACGCCTCGAGACCGCCTATGACCGCGACACGAAACACGGCGGCTTGCCCGAGAAGCAGACGGAATGGCTGTGGCGCGTCGACGACGGCTTCGCCGCGTTCGCGCGCGGCGTGAAGCTCGCGTCGCTGAAGGGGCTCGAGTAGCGAAGGCGGGCGAGTCACCCGCCAGCGGCCGCGATGCACTCGATCTCGACGCGCGCGCCCTTCGCGAGCCCGCTCGCCCCGAGCGCGCTGCGCGCCGGCTTGTTAGGGAACGTGGCGACCCACACCTCGTTCAGCAGCGGCCACTCCGCCATGTCGAGCATGAACACGGTGCACTTCGCGACGCGGCGCAGCGAGGAGCCATTGCGCTCCAGGATCGCCGCGATGTTCGCGAGCGCCTGCCTCGTCTCCGCCTGAACGCCGCCCGGCGCGAGCTCGAGCGTGCCGGGCAGGTTGCCGATCTGACCCGAGACGAAGATCAGGTCGCCGACGCGCGCGGCCTCGGAGAACGGCAGCGCGAGCGCTTCGTGTGCGGGTGACGAGAGCAGCTCGAGCGCCGCGGGCGCGGCGCGCTCGGGCGTCGAGGCGCATCCCGCGAGCGTGGACGCCATCAGGCCAGCGGCCAACGCCCCGGACCGAACACCGATGTGCAAAGAGCTCGCGAGCATGTGCGCCTCCGGCGAGGCGCACACGGTATCCCCCTCACCCCACGAGCTGCGGCGCGAACGGCATCCTGCGCAGGCGCTTGCCCGTCGCGGCGAAGATCGCGTTCGCGAGGGCGGGCGCGATCGTGGGCGTGCCCATCTCGCCGGCGCCGGCGGGCGCGAGCGTGCTCGGGACGACGTGCACCTCGACGCGCGGCGCCTCGCGCATCGTGAGCAGCGGGTAGTCGCCGAAGTTGCTCTGCTCGATGCGGCCGTCCTTCACCGTGATCTCTTGGTGGATCGCGGCGCTCATGCCGTCGATCGTGCCGCCCATCAGCTGCGCTTCGAGGCCGAGCAGGTTGACGGGCTGGCCGACGTCGCTCACGCACACGCAGCGGTGCACGCGCAGCTCGCCGTCCGCGACTTCCACCTCGACCGCGTGCGCGGTGTAGCCGCCGAACACGAAGTGCGAGGCGATGCCGAGGCCGCGGCCGGCGGCGACGCTGCGGCCCCAGCCGATCTTCTCGGCAGCGAGGCGCGTCACGTGCGAGAGGCGGCCGGTGTCGAGCTTCGGGCCGCCGTGGCCGCGGTAGTCGAGCGAGCGCGGCTCGCCTAACAACGCGAGGCGGAACTCGACCGGGTCGCGCTTCGCGAGGTGCGCGAGCTCGTCGACGAAGCTCTGCGCCGCGAACGCGGTGAACGTCGGCACCGGCGCGCGCCACCAGCCGCGCGCGAGCTGGAAGTCGATCGCGGTGTACTCGTTCCGGAAGTTCGGCACGAGGCCCGCGGGCAGCTCGTCCTCGTCGGCGGTCGCCATCCAGATCGGCGCCTGCTCCATGCCGCGCTTGCGCCACGGAACGGGCGTCGCAGCGGTCGCGTGCCACCAACTGGTCAAGCGGCCCTCGCCGTCGAGCGTCGCGCGCATGCGGTGAGCACCGAACGGGCGGAAGTAGTCGTTCCGCAGATCATCCTCGCGCGTGTACACGACCTTGACGGGCGCGTTCACTTCTTTCGCGATCAGCACGGCCTCGGCGACCGCGTCGACCTCCGAGCGGCGCCCGAAGCCGCCGCCCGAACGGGGCATTTCGACGGCGATGTTGAGGCGCGGGATGCCCGTGAGCTCGTGCACCAGCAGGTTCACGCGGCCCGGCGACTGCGTGCCGGTGATGACCAGCGCGCGATCGCGTTCGAGCTTCACGAACGCGTTCTGTGGCTCGAGCGTCGCGTGCGAGAGCATGGGCATCACGTACGTCGCGTCGAGCGCCAGATGCACACCGGGGTACGCCGCCTCGACGTCGCCGTCGTTACGAATGCGGGTGCCGGGCTTCGTCGTCGCTGCGACGCAGCGCGCTTCGAGCGCGGCGGTCGAGTCGCTCCCGCCCGGGCCCTTCTTCCACTCGATCGCGAGCGCGTCGCGGCCCTTCAGCGCGGACCAGGTGTCGTCGGCGACCACGGCGACTCCGGCAGCGAGCTGGCCCAGCAGCGGGCCGGCGGCCGGCGCCGGAATGCGCACGATGTGGCGCACGCCCGGAATCGCTCGCGCCTTCGCATCATCGACGCTCGCGACGTCGCCGCCGAAGTACGGGCAGCGCGCGATCACGGCGGTGAGCATGCCGGGCTCGTGCACGTCGAGTGCGTAGCGCGCACGACCCGTGACGATGCCGCCGATGTCGGCGGTGACCCGCGCGCTGCCGATGATCTTCCACGCGCTCGCCGGCTTCAGCGCGAGCTCGCCTTCGGGTGGAGTGAGCTTCGCCGCATCCGCAGCGACGTCGCCGAAGCCCGCTCGCTGCCCGCCCGGACCTAACAACGTGCCCTCGTCCGCGCGCACTTCGTCCGGCCTCACGCGCCAACGCTGCGCCGCGGCATTCACGAGGCGCCAGCGCACGTGCGCTCCGACTTGGCGTAGCTCGTTCCAGCCTTCGGGGATGTTCGTGCTGCCGCCGGCGCCCTGATCGCCGTAGCGCGGTTTGAAGCCGCGGGGCTCGGTCGAAGGATCGAGCCCGAGCGCGAGCTGCTCGACGCGCACGTTCGCCCAGTCCGCGTCCATCTCTTCCGCGATCAGCATCGGCAGCGACGTGAGGACGCCCTGCCCGATCTCGGCGCCGCGCGCGCCGATCACGACGAGGCCGCTCGGCTCGATGCGCACGAACGCGCCGAGCTGCGCCGCGCTCGGCGGCGAGGCCGCGAGCGCGCCTTCCGCAAGCGCGCGCGAAGGGAGGTAGGCGCTGACGACCAGCCCGCCGGTCGCGGTGGCCGTAACAACCAGGAAGTCGCGGCGTGTGAGTGCGGCGCTCATGAGCGCACCCCCTCGCGGCGGGCCTTCGCCGCGCGCGCGATCGCCTCGCGGATGCGCGGGTAGGTGCCGCAGCGGCACAAGTTGGTGATCGACGCGATGTCTTCGTCGCTCGGCTCGGGCTTGCGCGCGATCAGATCGCTCGCCGCCATCATCTGCCCGACTTGGCACCACCCGCACTGCGGCACGTCGAGCGCCGTCCACGCGTCGCGCACCGCCTCGGCTGCGGGATCTTTCGCCGCGAGCACGCCCTCGATCGTGGCGACGCGCTTGCCTTCGAGGCTCGCGAGCGGCGTCACGCACGAGCGCTGCGCCGCGCCGTCGACGTGCACCGTGCACGCGCCGCAGGCGCCGATGCCGCACGCGTACTTCGTGCCCGTGAGCCGCGCGTGATCGCGCAGGTACCAGAGCAGCGGCATCGCGGGATCGCCCGCGAACTCGACCGGCTGCTCGTTCAGCGTGAAGCGGACTGCCATGTGGCGCTCCCCCGAGTTTTCAATCGCAGCGATACGCCGCGTAGTCGCGATGATCCCAATCTACGGGCGCGAGCGGCACGATCACGTTCGGGTTGCCCTTCAGCGTGGCCGCCTCGTTGCGCGCGAGCGTCTCGATCTCGGTCGCGATCTTCGCCTCGTTGCGCGCCGCCGGCCCCACCGTGACGGTCGTTCGCCCGCTCACCTCGCCGAGCTTCGTGCAGCTCGCCACCTCGGCCGCGTTTCCGACGCGCACGCGCTCACCTTCGGGCGAGAGCTTCACCCACTGACAGGCCGCGAGCAGGATGGCTGTGAGCAGGAACAACGAGATTCGGCGCATGCGTCCTCCGAGTGACCGCGCGCTTTTAGCAGGCCTGCGTCAGTGGGAAACGAGAAAGCCGTGCAGCGCTTCCGCGACGACTTCGTAGCCGCGCTCGTTCAAGTGAGCAGGGCCCGACGCGGTGCCGCCCGGATAAGCATAGAGCGCGACGGGATCCGGCTCGGCGCGCAGCGCGTCGCCGAGGTCGAGCGCGGCGACTCCGGCGCGGCGCGCGATCTCGACGACGGCGCGCGCTTGCCGATCGGGCGGCGCGCCGGGCGCGACGCGCTCGTCTCGCGGCAGGTGCGCCACGATCAGCTCGCCTCCCCACGACTCCACGAGCGCTCGCCCGCGCTCGATCACGCGCGCGTAGAGCGCGAGCGCGTCGGCGTCCGGCTCGGCGCTCGCACCGGCGCCCGGCCCCAGCGCACGCGCGCGCTCGCGCAGGCCGCGCAGCGTGAGAACCGCGGTTAGTCGTTGCGCGAGGCCTGCGGGCCGCGCGGGAATCCCCGCGTGCTTCTCCTGCTGTTCGAGCAGCACGCGCGTCTCCGCATCGAGATCGGACTGCAGCGCGGCGAGCCCCTGCGTAAAGCCCGGCTCGAGGTAACGCATCAAGAGCGGGCTGCGTCTCTCCGTGCCGAGGTCGGCTGGGCCGAGGTCGTTCTCGAAGTGAACCCAGATCACGCCTCGCGGCTCGAGCAGCGAGGCGTACTCCGCGAGGATCCCGAGCTGGATGAGCGGGCCCGTGCCGCCCATGCCGAGATTGAGCACGGTGTGTCTGCGACCCAGCTGCGCCGCGATCGTGTGCTCGTCCGCCACGCAGCGCCCGATCGTGAACGAGTCTCCCACGAGCGCGAGCTCCGGTTGGGCGCTCCAGCGGGCGGAGTCGTTGCGAAAACCGTGGCGGTCGCTCTCGTAGCTCGCCCACGTACCGAGCTCGTTGCAGAGCACAGTGGTGACGTAGGCGGGGCCCGCGAACGGCAAGACTTCGCGCGCGCCGATCGCCATCTGCGAGCGAAGCTCACCATTCGCTGCCGGCGCCAGCAGGTGGACGGGCACGAGCGCAGCTACGGCGTCGCGGCCCTCGGCACGCAGCGCTGCGAGGACCTCTCGCTTTTCGCGACGATCGACCCGCTCCCCGCGAGCCTCCTTGGCGCGTAACGACTCCTCTCGCGCGTCTCGCGCGAGCAGCGGCAGCGCGAGCTCGACGGCCCAAGCTGCGGCGAGCAGTGACGCGAGCGATAGCAGCGAGAGCGCCGCGAGCTCGCGCGCCCGCACGTCGCTACTTCGCGTCCTTCAGGATCTCGCGCACTTTGCGCCGCAGCAGCTTGCCCGTCTCGTTGTACGGCAGCTCGCGCTCGAAGCGCACGACTTGCGGCACGCGCGAGGAGCGCAGGTGCTTCTTCACGAAGTCCTGCAGCTCGGCGGCGCTCGCGCTCTTGCCTTCCTTCAGCACGATCGCGGCGGCGACGGCCTCGCCCCACTCGACGTCGGGCACGCCGACCACGGCGGCGTCCGCGACCGCAGGGTGCTCGAGCAGCACGTCCTCGATCTCGCCGGGCGACATGTTCTCGGCGCCGCGCACGATCACGTCGTCGGTGCGGCCTTCGAGGAACAGGTAGCCCTCGTCGTCGACGTAGCCGCCGTCGCGCGTCGGGAACCAGCCGCCGTCGATTAGCTGCGAGCCGCGGCCCACGTACTCGCCCGCGACTTGCTCGCCGCGCACGTAGATCTCGCCGCGCTCGTTGGGGCCGAGCGCGCGGCCCTCGGCGTCGCGGATCTGCACCTCGACCGAAGGCAGCGGCTTGCCCACGGAGGCGAGGCGCTTCTTCACGAGGGGGTCGTCGCTGAATGCGGCCACGCGGTGATCGTCGGGGCCGAGCACCGCGATCGTGGAGCTCGTCTCGGTGAGACCGTAAGCGTTGGTGAAGTCGACCGTCGGCGGGAACAGGTTCATCGCGCGCTCGATCACCGGCAGCGGCATCTTGCCGCCGCCATACGCGACCGCGCGCAGCGCACTCGGCGCCGCGACGCCCTTCGCCTCCATCTCGTCGAGGATGCGGCCCAGCATCGTGGGCACGACGAACGCGTTGGTGACGCCTTCCTTCTCGCACAGCGCGAGCCAGTCGCCCGGCGCGAACGCGGGCAGCTGCACGATCTTGCGGCCCGAGTAGACCGACGACAGCACTGCGGCCATGCCGGCCACGTGATACGGCGGCACGCACATCAGCGCGGCGTCGGTGTCGGCCGCGCCCATGTACTCGACCGAGCCGAGGATGTAGGAGACGAGGTGCTTGTGGCGCAGCACGGCGGCCTTGGGCGCGCCGGTGGTGCCGCTCGTGAAGAGCAGGATCGCGATGTCTTCGGCTTCCGCGGACCAATCGGGATCGGGCGGGGCCGCGGCGGCGCGCGCATCGGCGAGTAGCTCGCTGCGCGAGATCACCTGCACGCCCTCGCGTCCGCGCAGCGCGGCGACGCGGTCCTCGCCGGCGACGACGAGCACCGGCTTCACGCGCTCGATCAGCGCGTCGACCTCCTGATTCGTCAGGCGGTAGTTGAGCGGAACGAACGGCACGCCCGCCCACGCCGCCGAGAAGAGCGAGAGCGGCACCGCGGGGCTGGACACGTCGAGCAGCGCGAGATGCGCGGCGCCGGAAGCGCGAATGCGGCGCGAGATGCGGCCAGCGGCCTCGTACAGCTGCGCGCTCGTGAAGCGCTCGCCGTCGCACACCACGGCCTCGCGCTCGCCCATCCCCTGCGCGGCCATCTCGAGCAGCATCATCAGGTTCATGTCAGTCCTTTGCGAACTTCGCTCGCCTGCGGCTCGCTGCGCGCGTCCTGCGGCGCTTCGCGCCGCGGGGCCGCTTGCGGCTTCCCGAGCCGCGTTCGGCCGTTGCATCGCCTGAGCACCCTTGATCACTGATCGAGGGAGCCGTCAGCCATCCCGCATCAGTCCGACGAAGGCAGCGCCTTCGCTTCCTTGAGCTTCAGCTTCACGCCGCCGAGCGCGAGCGCGCCTTGGCCCGGCTTCGTGCAGAGCAACTCGAGCTTCCCGTCCTCGTTCACGTAGCGCTTGCCGATCTGCGTTCCGTCCTTGTGATCGGGATTGATCTCGCCCTTCGCGACCTGCGCGGTCACGTCCGCGAGCGGTGCGCCACCGCAAGTGAGTGCGAGATCGCCCGCGGGTGCCGCGATCACCATCACCTGCGTGTCGCAAACCGTGCTCTTCAGCCGCGAGCCGGCCTTCAGCTGAGCCATTGGAACCTCCTAAAAAAACGAACGGCGGATGTTGCACCGGCGGCGCGGCGTTCACCACGGGGGACGCGCACCAGGGACGTACGTGCACGGAGACGCGCACTGGGGACACACGTGCGCAACGAGGCGGACCCGCGACGCGCAGGTGTGTCCCTGGTGCGCGAAGTTGTGCACGTACGTCCCCTGTGCGCGCCTTACGGCTTCCCGGGCGGCCACGCGCTCTCGAAGCCGTCGCGGTTGGGCATGCGCAGCGCGGGCAGGCTCGCGGCGTCGAGACGTGCTTCGGCGGCGATCACTCCGCTGCCTTCGAGCAGGAACGCGGTGAGCGCGTAGACCTCGTTCGCGCTGAGCGAGCCGGGCGAGTCGTAGGGCATCGCGCGGCGCAGATAGTCGAAGAGCGTCGTGGCGTACGGCCAGAAGCTGCCGGTCGTGAGGAGCGGCTGCGCGCTCGTGAGCGTGCCGACGCCGCCGACGAGCCGGTCTGCGGGGCCGCCCTCGCCCGCGGCGCCGTGGCAATGCGCACAGCGCGCGGCGTAGATCGGGGCGCCCTCGCTCGCGGTGCCGCTGCCGAGCGGGAGGCCTGCGCCGTCGGGCGCCACGTCGATATCGAGGGCCGCGATCTCCTCGGGCGTCGCGTGGCGCCCGAAGCCGGGCGACGCGCCGAGCGCGCCAACCAGAACGGGCGTCCCCTCATCGCTGTGCGCGAGCGGCCCCGAGGTCACCCACACCGCGCCCGCAGGCAGCGCGCGACTCGGCGAGGGCGAAGGCGCGTCGGGACCGAGCAGCGGCTTGGGCGGCGCGCTGCACGAGGCGAACGCCACGACCGCGGCACCCGCGAGTGCGAGGCTCCGCGCGAGGGCGAGCGCGCTCGTCACGCGAACGTGTTCCGCACCGCGCCGCTCGCCTCGACGCGCCAACGCTGCACGGCGTTGTAGTGATACTTCTCGCCCGCGACCGAGTAGCGCGGCAGCCACTCCGCGCGCTCCGGTTGCCGCGCGCCTGTCTCGTCGGTCGCGCGGCTCGCGAGCACTGCGGGCGCGCCGTCCCAGCGCCACGCGATGCGGAAGCGCGTGAGGCAGCGTGGCAGCACCGGCTCCTCGAGCTCCGCCTCCGACCACGACGCGCCGGCGTCCGCGCTCAGCTCAACGCGCGCGATCTTCCCCGCCCCGCTCCACGCGAGGCCCGAGATCTCGTACACGCCGTGCGGTCCGAGGTCCGCGCCGACCGACGGATGCGTGATCACCGACTTCACGCCCATCTCGAACGTGAACTGCCGCGCGCGTCCGCCCGCGACCAGGTCCGAGTAGCGCGCCGTCTCCTCGCGCGAGTGCACCGGCGCGCGCGCGAGCTCGATGCGCCGCAGCCACTTCACGCTCGTGTTGCCCTCCCAGCCGGGCAGGAAGAGCCGCAGCGGGTAGCCCTGCTCCGGCCGCAGTCGCTCCCCGTTCTGGTAAAGCGCGACGAGCGCGTCCTCGCGCAGCTTCGCGAGCGGAACGCTGCGGTCCATGCGCGCGCCGTCGGCGCCCTCGGCGATGCCCCATTCGGCTTCGGGTGAGACGTCGGCCTCGCTCAATAACAACCCGAGCGGAACGCCGGTCCACTCTGCGCACGAGACGAGGCCGTGGATCACGCCGCAGGGAAGCTGCTGCGGCTCTGGGAGCGCGTTCACGAGCGAGTTGCCCGAGCACTCGAGGAAGTGGAGGCGCGAGACGAGCGGATACCGCAGCAAGTCGTTCACGCCGAACGAGAGCGGGCGCGACACGAGCCCGTGAATCACGAGGCGGTGCTGCTGCGGGTCGACGGCGGGAACGCCCGCGTGGTGCCGCTCGAAGTGCAGACCGTTCGGCGTGATGCGCCCGCGCAGCTTCTCGAGCGGCGTGAAGGACACGGCAGCGCCCGGCGCGACGCCCGGCGTGTCCGTGTAGGTC
>VGRF01000048.1 GCA_016875395.1 Deltaproteobacteria bacterium
CGTGGATGAACCGATTCCGCCGGCTCCTCGTCCGCTGGGAGAAGCGCGAGCAGAACTACGAGGCAATGCTCCATCTCGCCTGTGCCTGGATCACGATGAAACTGGCTGGGGTTTTCGGATAGGCTCTAAGCGCCCGCGCGGCGGGCGTGTCGTTTGGGAGTGGCACGTGTGGGATCACCTCGTGCAACACCACGCGCCCGATGCGCCGAACTACGCAGAACCTTCGGCCCGCCCGGAGCGCATCGATCTCAACGCCGACGCGCACGGCGCGCAGATCGACGCCGCGCAGCTCGAGCAGCTCCAGGCACTCGGCTACGTGCCCGCCGACGCGAAGCCGGAGGATCTGCGCTCGGACTTCCTCCACATCAACACGGTCGCCTATCACCCGCGGCTCGATCAGATCGCGCTGAGCACGCCGGTGCTCGGCGAGGTCTGGATCATCGACCACAGCACGACGCGCGAAGAAGCGAGCGGCGGGGCAGGCGGCAAGGCGGGCCGCGGCGGCGATTTGCTCTATCGCTGGGGCAACTCGGCGACCTATGCGAGCGCTGAGTCGAGGGAAGCCAAGCGCCTCTTCTATCAACACGACGTGCGCTGGGTTCCGGACGGCTGGCCCGGCGCGGGCAATCTCCTCGTCTTCAACAACGGGCGCGATCGGCCGGAGGGGATGTGGTCGTCGATCGACGAGTGGACGACGCCTGTGCGGGCGAACGGCCAGTACGACCTCGCTGGCACGACGTTCGGCCCGACTTCGCTCGCGTGGCAGTACAAGGCCGCGGAGCCCACCAGCCTCTACTCGCCGTTCATCTCGGGCGCGCAGCGCCTCGCGAACGGCAACACGCTGATCTGCGAGGGCGGCGGCGGCCGCTTCATCGAGGTGACGCGACGGCCAAGTCGTGTGGGAGTACCGCAACCCGTTCTCGGGCAGCGTGAGGAACGCAGACGGGAGCGCGCCTCAGCCACGCGCTGACGAGCGGCCCTTCGCAGTGTTTCGCGCGACGCGCATTCCCGCCGATCACCCCGCGCTGGCAGGACGCAAGCTCGAGCCGCTGGATCCGCAGCCGGCTTGGCACGAATGGAATCCACCCAGCGAGGCACCGGTCGCGACACGCTGAGTCCGTTCAACGCGGCTCGATGTTCACGACCTCCAACCACTGCTGCGTCGACGTTTCGTGGCGCAGCACTTCGTCTCGCGAGAAGTAGGCGACCGGGAGGAAGCCGAGGCGGCGCACCGCGAAGCCCCCGGCGTCGGCGAGCACGTCGGCGACGAAGTCGAGCGCGTGTACGCCGCTCTCGGTCCACACGGTGAAGCGCACGCACGCGCGCGGCGCGACCGTGAGCGCGAGCCGCTTCCCGATGGCAGGCGCGATCGCCGCATGCGCGCCGGCGGCGTCGCCGAGCCAGCGCTCCACCGGGCCGCGCGCAGCGAGGCGCGCCGCGCGCAAGAGGCGCGTCAGCTGCGCGAGCCCGCGCGCCGACTCGAGCGAGAGCGGCGCGGCGAGATCGAGGTAGTCGTGCAGCGCGTCGCGCCCGTGGCGCGCGAGCAGCGGCGCGAACTCGAGCGCGAGCCCGCTCTGCGCAGCGCGCGCGGCGGTCAGCGTGGCGGGAATGCGCAGCGTCGCGGGCAACGAGGGGACTCCGAAAACGCGCACCTGGGACGTACGTGCACATTGACGCGCACTTGGGACGTACATGCACGTCGGCGCGCACTTGGGACGTACGTGCACATCGGCGCGCAGTGGAGAAAACGCGAGATGTGCACGTACGTCCCAGGTGCGTGCTTTGGTGCACGTACGTCCCCTGTGCGTGTGTGCCACGCTCGCGCGATGCCTCAGTCGCTGCGCATCGGGGTTCGCATCGCGCCGCGCGACGCCTCGCCCGCGGCGCTCGCGGAGTGCGTCGGGCTCGCGCGCGCGGCGGAGGCGGCGGGCCTCGACTGGGTCGGCGTCGCGGAGCGCTTCGATGCGCGCGGCGGCGTGCCCGACGCGCTCACGCTGTGCGCGGCGTTCGCGGCGGCCACCGCGCGCGTGCGCATCGCGACGGCGGCGCTGCCGCTGCCGCTGCATCACCCGCTGCGCGTGGCGGAGCACGCGGCCACGATCGACTCGCTGTCGGCCGGGCGACTCGAGCTGGGCGTTGGGCTCGGCGCGGCGGAGACGCCGTTCGGTGGATTCGGGCTCGAAGAGGCGGAGCGCGCGGAGCGCTTCGCCGAGTCGATCGCGATTCTGCGCGCGGCTTGGGGCAGCGGCGTCGTCACGTTTCGCGGAAAGCACTTCGCGTGCGAGAACGTCGCGGTGTTTCCGAAGCCCGCGCAGGACGAGGGGCCGCCGCTCTGGCTCGCGGCGAGCGCGCCCGCGGCGCTGCGGCGCGCGGCGGAGCTCGGCGTGGGCGTGATGGCTCCCGCGAGCGCCGCGCTCTCTGCCTACTTCGAGGCGTGCGCGAGTGCGGGCGCGGAGCCGCGCGTCGCGCTGCTCGCGCCTTCGGACGTTTCGCACGACGCGCTGGCGGCCGCGATCGGCCGCTGCGCCACGGCGCGCGAGATCGTGTGCGCGCTCGATGCCTCGAGCGCGAGTGAGATCGCGCGCGCCGCCCAGCTCGCTGCGGCTCTCCGCAGCAATTAGGCGGAGCGCCCCGAGCTCTCGCGCGTAGAATGCGATCGCTTGCAGCGAGGAGGGACGCGATGGGCAGGGCAGCGAAGCTCGCACTCTGGACGCTCGGGATCGCGGCGTTCGGCTTCTTCGTCGCGGGGGGCTTGCTGTACGCGCTGCCGATCGGGCTCGATTGGCGGGCGTTCCCGCTCGGCGGCGCGATCGAGTCGCTGTTCCGCGACGTCATCGGTTATCAGGGCGACAACGCGATCTCGGCCGTGTTCTGGCTCGCCGTGTGCCTCCTCGCGGTTTGGGCCGCCGTGCTCTTCGCGCGCCGCGGCGCGAAGCAGGAGCAGCCGAACGCGCTGCGGCGCGGGCTCGTGACGGGCGGCGCGTTGTTAGGGGCGACCGCGCTGACGGGTGGCGCGGCGGCACTGCGTGCGTTCTTCGGCGTCGGCACCGGCACCAAGGGCTGGAGCGCGGTGAACGCGGGCATCAGCTCGAAGGCGGAGACGACGCACCCCGAGTACCCCGAGGCGTGGAAGAACGCGCGCGTGCAGGGCTACCGGACGCTGGGACGCACGGGCTGGCGCATCTCGGACGTGGTCGTCGGCTCCGGGCGGATCAAGGAACAGAAGGGCACGGACATCGTGCGCCTCGCGCTCGATCGCGGCGTCACTTACGTCGACACCGCGCCCGACTACTCCGCGGCCGGCAGCGAGGAGTGCGTCGGCAAGGCGATTCGCGGCGTGCGCGATCAGGTGTTCCTCGCCACGAAGTTCTGCACGCCGTGGGGTCACCTCGGCGCGGGCACGTCCGTGGCGGACTACAAGCGCGTCGTCGAAGAGAGCCTCGCGCGCCTCGGCACCGACTACGTCGACCTGGTGCACGTGCACTCTTGTGACGAAGTCGATCGGTTGATGGACCCGAACATGCACGAGGCGTTCGACCGCCTGCGCGACGAAGGCAAGGCGCGCTTCCTCGGCTTTTCGTCGCACACGCCGCGGCTCGAGCAGGTCGCCGACGAAGCGATTCGCAGCGGGCGCTTCGACGTGATGATGCTCGCCTACCACCACGGCATCTGGCCGAAGCTCGGCGACCTGATCACCCGCGCGCGCCGCGAGCAGGACATGGGCGTGATCGCGATGAAGACGCTGAAGGGCGCGAAGCACCACGGCCTCGCGGGTTTCCGCGAGCAGGCGCCGGCGTACTCGCAGGCGGCGCTGCGCTGGGTGCTCTCGAATCCCGAAGTCTCAGCCGCGGTGATCTCGTTCTTCGAGTTTCAGCACGTCGACGAGTATCTGCAGGCGAGCGGCGGCGCGCTGCGTGAGCAGGACGTCGCGATCCTCGGCGAGTACGACCGCCAGATCGTCGGCACCTACTGCGCACCGCACTGCGGCGCGTGCCTCGGCACGTGTCCGGAGAAGCTCTCGATCCCCGACGTGCTGCGGCACCGCATGTACTTCGAGGACTACCACGACGAGAAGGAGGCGATGCGCCTCTACACGAAGCTCGACGTGAAGGCCGACGTGTGCACGGGCTGCGCCGCGCCGTGCCTCGGAAGCTGCCCAGTCGGCATCGACATCCCGACGCGCACGCGCGGCGCGCACGAGATGCTGACGCTCGCCTGACGAGCCGTGCGCAAAGTCGTCCTCACTCTTTCGCTCGCGCTGAACGGGCTCGTCGCCGCGGCGGTGGTGTGGATGCTCGCGGGACCGGGGATGCGCGCGGTGCTGCGCTCGTTCATCGAGCCGGAGAAGGCGCGGCGCATCAGCACGTTCGAGACGTTCCCAGTCGTGCCCGGCGACATCGTGTTCCTCGGCGACTCGATCACCGAGGGCGGCGAGTGGAACGAGCTGTTCGTGGGCAAGGCCGTGCGCAATCGCGGCATCGGCGGCGACACGAGCACCGGCGTGCTCGCGCGCACGGACGCGATCGCGCGCGCCAAGCCCGCGAAGGTGTTTCTGCTGATCGGCACGAACGATCTGTTCGTGGGCGCGGCGCCCGAAGAGATCGCCGCGAACGTGGGCGAGATCCTCGGCCGCATCGCAGGCGAGAGCGCTGGCACGCAGCTTTACGTGCAGAGCGTGCTGCCGCGCGCGGCGAGCTACCGCGCCGAGGTCGAGGCGCTGAACGCGCGGCTCGAACGAGTCGCGAGCGAGCGCGGCGCGACGTGGATCGACCTGTATCCCGTGTTCCTCGACCCCGAGACCGGTGCGATTCGGACGTCGCTCTCGAACGACGAGCTGCACCTGCTCGGCCCCGGCTACGCACTCTGGCGGCAGGCGATCGCCGAGCACGTCGAGTGAGCGCGCGCCCTCGGGGCTGCACGCGAGTCGTCATCGGTTTCGCGCTGACTGCGGCGCTCGGCTGCGCTTCACGCGACGCGCAGCCTGCGCCTCCGCCGCCCGCGGATGGCCGCGCTTCGCTCGAGGCGCTGCACGAGAAGTACGCGGCGCTCGAGGCGCACGGCTGGCTGCGCGAGCCGATCTACGCGTACGTCGACGGCGACGCGATTCGTGCGTGGCGCACTCGCGCGAGTGGGCCCGCGCTGTGGATTCTCGCGGGCATTCACGGCGAAGAGCCCGCCGGTCCGAACGCGGTGGCGGCATCGCTCGCCAGCTTGGTCGGGCTCGCGGAGAGCGGCGTGCCGATCGTCGTCGTGCCGCTCTGCAATCCGCGCGGCTACCGAAATGGCTGGCGCTACCCGAACACACCGGAGCGCGACTGGCGCAAGGGCGGCTACAGCGTCGGCGACGCGGAGTACCTGCTCGAAGATCTCGCGGACTCATCGCGGCCCCGCGCTGCAGCCGCGCCGGGGCCGGAGACGCTCGCACTGACTCAGTTCGTGCTGCGCACCGCGGAGGCGTACCCGCCGCAGCTCGTGCTCGATCTGCACGAGGACGAGCTCTCGACCGAGGGCGGCTACATCTACTCGCAGGGCGTAGCGGCCGACGACAACCCAGTGGGCGCCGAGATCATCCGCTTGCTGAAGAGCGCCGGCATCCCGCTGCGCCTCTCCGGCGAGACGCGCTTCGGCGAGCCGATCGCGCGCGGCGCGATCAGCCGCGACGCGGAGGGCAACCCGATTCGCGATGGCTCGATCGACGAGCTGTTCGCCGCGCGCGAGATCTTCCGCGAGGGCCGCAAAGTCGCGGGCCCGAGCGCGGGCACCGTGATCGTGGTCGAGACGCCCGCGTTCGCGGGCTCGCAGCTCGCGCTGCGCGTCGCCGCGCACGCCGCAGTGCTGCGCGCGGTCGCGGCGCTGTGGCGGATCAACGCAAGCGTCGGGGCGCAAGGCGCGCGGTGAGCGCGCGCCGTCGGCCGCGCTCAGCGCTGCGCGAACGCCGCCGCGATGCGTGCGATTTCGCGCGCGAGCGCGAGGTCGCGCGCAGTGATGCCTCCCGCGTCGTGCGTAAAGAGCGCGATCGCGACGCGGTTCCACACGTTCGACCAGTCGGGGTGGTGATCCTGCTTCTCGGCCACGAGCGCGACGCGCGTCATGAACGCGAACGCCTCGCTGAAATCCGCGAACGCGTACTCGCGCCGCAGCCGCCCGTCGCGCAGCTCCCAGCCCGGTAGCTGCGCGAGGCCCGCGCGCACGTCCGCGTCCGCGAGCAGCGCGCGCGCCACTCAGCTCTCGTGGATCGCGCGCACGAACGCGTCGAAGAGCGCGCGGCGCACGGTGGCGTTGTCGGCGCGCTTGTACTTCGCGCGGAACGCCTTCACCGGGATGATGCCCTTCGCCATCGAGCGATGGCCGCCGCCGATGCCGAGGCCCTCGACGACGCCGCGCACGACCTCGCCCGCAGCGCGCACGTAGCCGACGTTGCGCACCGAGAACACGAGGTCGCCGCCGACGATGCCCGCCGCGATCGACCACTCGGCGCCTTCGGCCTGGAGCCCGAGGTCCGCCACCTGCGGGATCACGTCCTCGCGCACGCGGCCGAGCACGAGCAGGTGGATGCCCTCCTCGACGCGCGTCGTCGCGAGCGCGCGGCCGAGTGCGCGCAGGCCCGGCAGCGGCAGTGCGGGGCGCTCGATCCGCCGCAACAAGGCGGGGCTGTGGAAGGCGTGCACCGCCGCGAACGCCTCGATGTCCTGCGTCTCGGTGTCGCGCCCCAACAGCTGAGTGTCGCTCTTGATGCCGTAGAGCAGGCCCGTCGCGAGGCGCGGGCGAATCTCGAGGCCGGCCGCCGTGAGGTACTCGGTGAGGATCGTCGAGGTCGCGCCGTAGCTGGTGCGCACGTCGCGAATCGAAGCGCTCCAGCCGCTGCGCTCGGGGTGGTGGTCGATCACGAGGTCGACGTTCTGCAGGCGCGCGGGAATCGGGTCGCCGAAAACGTTGGGCTGCACGTCGACGAGCGCGATGCCGTCGAACTCCTCGAGCTGGTCGAGATCGATCGTGCGCACCTCGAGCCCGAGCGCCTGGATCATCGCGACGTTCTCAGGCCGCTTCGCCTCGCCGAACGACACGAGCGGCGCGGTCGGCGACTTTCTCCCTAACAACGCGCGCAGCGCGAAGCCGCAAGCGATGCCGTCCGGGTCGGGATCGGGCTGCAGCAGGATCGCGACTTTCTCGCGCTGGATGAAGAGCCGCTGGATCTGCGCGACGCGGTGCAGGTTCGCGAGGTGGCGGAACTCGCGATCGAAGTCGTGGCGAATGCCCTCGCGCAGGCCGGTGAGGCGAATGCAGAGGTGCATCGGCAGCTCGTCGGCCGCGAGGAAATCCGAGCACACGAGGATCGGCACGGTCGGCAGCGCGGTGCCGATCACGGCGACCGCGTTGCGCAGCCAGACGGGGTCGTCGGCGATGACGGCGAACTCGTCCTCGTCGTTGGCGCCGAGTCGCTCCAGGCCTTCAGGCGTGAACGGGTGGCCGAGGGAGCGGAAGCCCGGCGGCCGCGCGCGCAGCTCGTCCTCGCGCGGCACGAAGGCGAGCTCGGCACTCGTGCCCGGCAGAATCTGCGCCCACTCCTTCGCGAGGTGAGCGCCGTCGCACACGATGAATCGCCTGCCCAAGCTGGGTGATCTCCGAAGCCCGGGGTGAGTGCCATGCCGGGGCTACCGGGGGGCGCATTCTAACGGTGGGGCGCGGCGTGTCTGCGCGGGGAAGGCGCAGAGCGCAGGCAAGCGTGCGGCAGGAGCGCTCCGAGGCGGGGGACGTTCCGGGGGACATTCCGCGCCAGAGGCAACTCTTCGCGCCGTCGCCTCGGTCGCGGACCCCGCTTTCGGGGGCCGCGGGGCTCGTTTCAGTGCGCGCTCACGCCCAGCTCCGGCTTCGCGAGCGGCGCGATCTCGTCCGCCGCGCTCTTCTCCAGCACTGCCCGCCCGAGGCTCCGCAGCGGCTCGGGGGCGTTCAGCCAGGTGCCGTAGACGTACATCGTCTTGAGCGGGTCGCCCCCGGCCGCGCGCAGCTGGAGCACGCCCTGGGCGAGCGCCTCGGCCTCGACGTCGGAGTGCACCACGAGCGCCTCGCTCGGCTCGCCCGCGAGCACGTACGGGCTGCGCGCGCCGCGCAGCATCACGAGCGCGACGGCTCCCTCCGCGAGGGGCGGCGGCGCGAGCGGCGAGCGCTTCAGCTCGAGCGCTGCGGGAAGCTCGCCGTGCAGCGCGTCGCGCAGCCGCAGCGAGATGCGCCCGGCCGTGACGCGCTCCACGGCGACGAGCGCGATCGCGTCCGCCTCTGCGACGCGCTCGTGCAGCGGGCGCACGAGCGGCGGGATCGCGTGCGGCGCCTGCGCGCGAGCGCTGGCCACGAGCCCGCAGGCGAGTGCGAAGCTGAAGGCGCAGCGAGAAATCCCTTTCATCTCCGCAACCTACGCCTTGCCCCGCACGGAGTCAGCGGCGTAAGTTCCGCCGCTCCCGGAGTCTGCATGCCCTTGGTCCGCATTCCACCGCCCTACCGGGGGCCGACACTCGGCGCCGCCGAGATCGACGCGGACGGCGACTCGGTGGGCGCTGTGCTCGACTGTATACAGCGCAAGTACCCGGGCTTTCTGCCGCAGGTGCTCGACGACGACGGCAACGTCCACCGCTTCGTGAAGCTCTTCAAGAACGGCAACCATCTCGTGCGCGATCCGCTGCGCGAGCCGCTCGGACCGAAGGACGAGATCGAGATCATCGCCGCCATCGCAGGCGGCTGAACACACACCACGAAAGTTGAAATCGGGAAGCCGCAAGCGGCGCCTCGCCGCGCGCAGTGAGCCGAAGGCGAACGAAGAACCACAAGGAGACCTCAATGGCCGATCGAATGATCTACGTCGACATGACGAACCAGACCGTCGAGCTGAAGCCCTTTCCTGAGAAGTACCGGCTGCTCGGCGGGCGCGGCCTCTCGGCGAAGATCCTGCTCGACGAGTGCAACCCGAAGTGCGATCCGCTCGGCCCCGAGAACGTGCTCGTGCTCGCGCCGGGCGTGCTCAGCGGCACCGCGGCGCCGACCTCGGGCCGCATCTCGGTCGGCTGCAAGAGCCCGCTCACCGGCGGCATCAAGGAAGCGAACACCGGCGGCCAGCCCGGACAGCACCTCGTGAAGCTCGGCTACCGCGCGATCGTGGTGAAGGGCCAGCCGAAGGACGCGAACAAGCGCTACGCGCTCGAGGTGAACGCCGAGGGCGTGAAGGTCGTCGCGGCGGACGAGTACAAGGGCCTGCTCAACTACACGCTGTGCGAGCGGCTCGCGACGAAGTACCCGAAGACGACCTCGTTCATCTCGATCGGCCCCGCCGGCGAGATGCGCCTCACGGGCTCGTCGGTCGCCACCACCGACCAAGACAACCGCTACCCCGCTCGCCACGCGGCGCGCGGCGGCGTCGGCGCGGTGATGGGCAGCAAGGGCCTGAAGTACGTGTCGGTCGACCCGGGCCGTGCTTCGGTGGTGCAGGCTGCGGACAAGAAGAAGTTCGGCGAGCTCTGCAAGGACTACTCGCAGTCCTACCTGTCGGGCCCGCTCATGTTCAAGCACGGCACGAGCTCGGTGGTGCCGGTCGCGAACATGCTGCACACGTTCCCGTACAAGAACCGCACGAACGGCCAGTCGCCCGACGCGAAGACGCTCGACGGCGCGCGCATCGTCGAGAGCTTCGAGACGCGCGGCGGCACCATGCACAACTGCATGACGGGCTGCATCGTGCGCTGCTCGAACATCGTCCACAACAAGGAAGGCAAGTACGTCACGAGCGCGCTCGAATTCGAGACGCTCACGCTGCTCGGCGCGAACTGCGCCGTGGCGAGCTGGGAAGACGTCGCGGAGCTGGATCGCCTGTGCGACGAGCTCGGCCTCGACACGATCGAGACCGGCAGCGCGCTCGCGGTGCTGATGGACGCGGGCCAGCTGCAGTGGGGCGACGCGGCGGCGATGAAGGCGCTGCTGCGCGAGATCCCGACGGGCACCGAGCGCGGCAAGGCCGTCGGCAACGGCGTCGTGGCGGCGGGCAAGCTCACCGGCCACTGGCGCATCCCGCACGCGAAGGGCCAGTCGCTGCCGGCGTGGGATCCGCGGCCGCTGAAGGCCACGGGCGTCACGTACTGCACGAGCGCGATGGGCGCCGATCACACGGCGGGGCTCATCATCAACCCCGGCCTCACCCCTGATAAGTTCGCCTACGAGTCGCAGAAGGCGCAGCTCGTGAACGCGGTGAACGACTCGTCGGGCTTCTGCCAGTTCTTGCAGCCGAGCCTCGACAACATCCGCGCCTTCTACGGCGCGATGGTCGGCCGCGAAGTCTCGCGCGACGAGATCTGGGATCAGGGCTGGCAGATCCTGTGCGACGAGTGGGAGTTCAACAAGCGCGCCGGCTTCAGCGCGAAGGACGACGTGCTCTCCGAGCCGCTGAAGAAGGACCCGATCGGGCCGGCCAACGCCGTGTTCGACGTGCCCGCGGACATCATCGCGGCCGTCTACACGAAGATGAAGCCGGGCGAGGACGCGTTCAGCGCGAAGGCCAGCGGCTGAGGCGCGAGTCGACAGAACAACGCGAACGGCCGGGGCTAACGCCCCGGCCGTTTCACTTCCAGGCTCTGAGGTGACCGATGCGCAGGGCGGCTGCCGAGGGCATCGCGCGGCGGTCGTCCTGGATCGGATACGAAGTCGGCCTCGCGGTTCTCTTTGCAGTTCTGCTGCATCGAAGCTGGGGAACGCGGCCGGATCCGATCATCGACTTCGGTCGCGAGCTCTACGTCCCGTGGCAACTCGGCGAGGGCCGCGCGCTCTTCAGCGAGCTCGCGTGGTTCAATGGCCCGCTCAGCCCGCAATGGAACTGGCTGATGTTCGAGGTGTTCGGCGTCGGTCTTCGCACGCTCGTGCTGGTGAACGCCGTTCTGTTCGCGCTGATCGTCGCGACTCTCCACCGACTCCTGCGTCGCTTCTCGAGCGCGTTCGGCGCATTCGTCGCGTGCTGCGTGGTGCTGTTGGTGTGCGGCTTCGGTCAGCTCGTCGACGTCGGCAACTACAACTTCATCGCTCCCTATTCGCACGAGATGACGCACGGGATCCTGTTGGGTCTGCTGGCGACGGAGCTTGCGCTCAGCTCCGCTTCCGTCCCGCGTCTGGCCAGCGTCTCGGGCTTCCTGGTCGGGCTCGCGTTCCTCACGAAGCCCGAGGTGTTCGTGGCCGCCCTCGGAGGGGCGGGTCTCGGAGTCGTGCTCAGCGCGCCCCTCACGCGTCACCGCGCGGCAGCGTTCGCGGGCGGGCTCTGCCTGCCGCCCCTCGCGAGCGCGGCGTTGCTCGCGGCTTCCCACCCGCCGTGGGACGCGCTGCGCTTCACGCTGGGTGGTTGGCCCGAACTGTTCATGACCGATGTGAGCGACTCCCCGTTCCATCGGGCCGGCATGGGCCTCGACGCTCCGGTCGCGCGCATCCGCGAGATGTTCGTTGCTGCAGCGGCCGCGGCGGCAGTGATGGCTCCAGGCATTCTGATCGCTCGGATTCGGAAGCTTGCGGCCTTTCCGCGAGTCGCGCTGGCAGCTTCGCTCAGCGCAGCGGCGCTTCTCTTCCTCTTGATCGCGAAGGGCGCTCCAATGCTGGCGTCGGCGCGCGTGCTGACGCTGCTGACGCTGGCGGCGACGCTCTTCGCCGCCGTGAGGCTCGCGCGCGAGCGGACCTCCGAGTCCGTCGCGCTCTTCGCTTTCGCGGCGTTCGCCCTCGCCGCGCTGTTGAAGCTCGGCCTCAACGCGCGCGTCGTCCAATATGGATTCGCGCTCGCGTTGCCTGCCCTTGCGCTCGCGAGCGTCGGTCTCGTCGACGCGCTTCCGCGCCTTCTCTCGGCGAAGGGCTTCGACGCAGTCGCGGCGCGCGCGACCGCGCTGGTCCCCCTGCTGGGCTTTGCCTGGTTCGCATGGGCGACGACGGAGCTCGCGATCTCGCAGAAGACCGTCCGCGTGGGATCGGGGGCGGACACGTTCCTCGCGGACGAGCGAGGGCGCGTTCTCGCGGAATCGCTGGACTGGCTCGAGGAGCGGCCCCCGGAGCAGGCGCGCTCTCTCGTGGCGTTGCCCGAGGGCGTCATGCTCAACTATCTCGCGCGGATTCCGAATCCGACGCCGTACGTGAATTTCGTCCCTGGCGACCTCCCGTTGTTCGGCGAACGGAATGTGAGCGCTTCGCTGCGCGTCGCGAGGCCCGAGCTGCTGGCAGTCGTGCACCGCGACACCAGCGAGTACGGCAGCGAGTTCTTCGGCATCGACTACGCCCGAGATCTCGGCGATTGGGTGCGCGAAAGCTACGTGCACGTGAGGACATTCGGAGGTGCCCCGCTCCGTCGTGAGACAGAGTTCGGGATCGAGATCCGCGCTCCCCGCGAGCCGCATCCCGGCCGCCGTTGACGGAGCGCGTCGTCCCGCGGCGGCGCGCATCGCGTACGGTGCCGCGCGTGAGCGCGAACGCCTTCGATCGCAAGTTCGGCGCGGACTTCTTGCGCGAGCTTCCGCGCGCGCCCGCGGTGTACTTGTTCAAGGACGAGCGCGGCGACGTGCTGTATGCGGGCAAGGCGAAGGACGTGCGGCGCCGCCTCGAGGGCTACCGCAACGCAACGCGGCGCAGGGCGCATCGCAAGATGCGCGCGCTCGTGCGCGTCGCGAGCGCCCTCGAAGTGCGCGTCGTCGCGAGCGAACGCGAGGCGCTGCTCACCGAGAACGAGCTGATCCGCACGCTGCGCCCGCCCTACAACGTGGACGGCGCGTTCTCCTTCCTCTACCCGGCGATCGGCCTCGGCGTGCGCGGCCATCAGGTGCTGCTCGGCTTCACCACCGAGCCCGACGCGTGGAGCGATCTGGATCTCGCGTGGCACGGCACGTTCCGTTCGCGCCGCCGCGCGCTTGCCGCGTTCGACGCGCTCAGCGAGCTGCTCGCGTTCCTCGCGCATCCCGAGCCGCGCTCCCGGCTCCCTCGCGTCCCGCGCCGCCGCGGCTCGCGTCTGCTCGGAATGCGCCAGCTCGAGCCCAAGCTCGTGGACCAACTGCGGCGCCTTCTCGCCGGCGAGTCGCGCGACGCGCTGGGCGAGCTCGCGCTCCGCCTCCTCGAGAAGACCGCCGCTCGCCGCGACGCGGAGCGCGTCGAAGACCTGCTGCGCCAGCTCGCCGCCTTCTACGCGAGCGACCTCGCGAAGCTGCGCGACGCGCTGCGCGCCGCCGGCCGTACGGGCAGCTTCGTCCCGCAAGAAGAACGCGACGCGCTCTTCCTCGCGCAGCGCGGAGAGTGAGCCCGCGGCCGGGGTCTCAGCGCCGCAAGCCTGCGAGCACCGCGCGCGCCTGCTGCGCTTCTTCTTCGCTCGCCGCCGCCGCGAGCGCGGCGCGCGCATGCGCCTCGCTGCGCGCGAGCTGCGCGAGGCGCAGGTTCGCCTCGAAGTGCGCGGGCGCGAGCGCGACGGCGCGCTCGAAGCGCAGGATCGCCTCACGCGGGCGCCCGGTCGCCGCGAGCGCGTTGCCGGCGAGCAGCTGCGCATCGAGCGACGCCGGCGCGAGCTCCGCTGCGCGCAGCGCGTGCCTCACGCCGGGCGCCGCCTCGCCGAGCGCGAAGTGCGCGACGGCCAGGTCGATGTGCGTCGGCGGCTGATTCTCTTTCAGCGTGAGCGCGCGCTGGCTGAACGTCTTCGCCTCGGCGAAGTGGGCGCGAGCGGCGGATTCGCGCCCCGCCTCGCGTTCGAGCTGCGCCTGCCTCACGAGCTCGGTGCCCGTGAGCGCGACGCACAGGTAGCCGCTCGGGTCGTGCGCGATCGAGTGGCGATAGAGCGTCTGTGCATCGCGGTAATCGCCCGCGCGCGAGAACGTGAGCGCGGCGAGCGCACCTAACAACGCGAGGCACGCTGCGCTGCGGGCGATCGGGTGCGCGACGAGCCGATCGCCGAGTGCGAGCCCGGCGGCGAGCAGGCCGAGCGAAGGCAAGTAGACGAAGTGGTCCGCGACGAACGAGTAGATCATCGGGTAGAAGTCGATGAAGCCGAGCGCGGGAAAGAGCGAGCCCGCGAAGAACGCGAGCGCGAGCGGGATGCCGCGCCGTCCGCGCACGAACGCGGCGAGGCTCGCGGCGCCGATCGCGAGCGCGGCGGCGAGCGGCCAGTAGGCGCTCGCACTCGCCGCGGAAATCTCCCAGCGCGGGTAGCAGAACATCAGCGGGTAGGGCGCGACGAGCTTCTGCGCGTAGAAGAGCAGCGCGCGCGACGCGACCAGCGCGCGGTCTGCGAGCGAGAGCGCGAACTCCGCGCCGCGCGCGCCGACGAAATCGCGCTCGACGATGGTGGTGAGTAAGCCCGCGCCGACCCCGAGCACGAACAGCGGCGCCACCGGCGCGAAGCGGCGCAGCCCGAGCGCGCCTCCGCGCCACACGAGCGCGAGCGCGAGCGCAGCGGGCAGAGTCTCCGTGACGGACTTGCTGAGCAGCGCGCAGGCGAAGAGCGCGCACGCGGCGAAGTAGCCGCGCGGCGTCGCGTCGCCGCGCTCGCGCTCCGCGTCGAAGCGCAAATAACAACTCGCCGCTGCGAGGTAGAACGTCGCCGACAGCACGTTCTTCAGCTCCATCGCCCACGCCACACTCTCGACGTGCACGGGATGCAGCGCGAACGCCGCGGCGAGCAGGGGCGCGAAGCGCACGCCGAGCTGCGCGAACACGCGCCACACGAGCAGCGCGTTCAGCGCGTGCAGCGCGAGGTTCACGAGGTCGTAGCCGAGCGGGCTCGCGCCCCAGAGCTGGTACTGCGCCCAGAACAGACTGAACGTGACGGGGTAGTACTGCGGCGTGTGGCCCGGGATCCAGATCTGCGCGAGGCCCGCGAGATTTCTCAGGTAGTGGTTGTCGACGATGTGCGCGTCGTCGTCCCAGATGAAGCCGCCGCCGAGCGAGGGCCAGTAGGCGGCGACGAGCGCGAGCGCGACGACAGTGATGACTGCTGCGGAAGGCTTGGAGGCGCGCTCGACCACGCGCGCACGCTAAGAGCCTATCCGAAAACCCCAGCCAGTTTCATCGTGATCCAGGCACAGGCGAGATGGAGCATTGCCTCGTAGTTCTGCTCGCGCTTCTCCCAGCGGACGAGGAGCCGGCGGAATCGGTTCATCCACG
>VGRF01000049.1 GCA_016875395.1 Deltaproteobacteria bacterium
TCCGCCTCGCGCAGAATCTTCACCATCTGCTCTTCCGTAAACCGACTCTTCTTCATGGGGGCTTCCTTTCCGTCGGAAGCCATTCTCTCTCAAGAATCAGTCGGTCCGAGAATCGGCCAGCAGGTCAGCGCGACTCTGGCCCGATGCGAGGACGCACGAGTGCTCCGCTGCACGCGCTGTAGCGTCGGCGGCTCGATCCAAACCAAGGAGCGCCGATGATCCGCGCCGCTTGCCACTGCACCGCCGTGCGCTTCGAGATCGCCGAGCAGCCCGAGTGGGTGCTCGACTGCAATTGCACGATCTGCCGCCGATACGGCGCGTTGTGGACGTACTTCGAGGGAGCCGATCAAGCGAAGCTGCTGGCCACACCTTCGCGAGACGCGACCGAGGCGTACGTGTGGGGCGACCGCATCCTCGAGTTCCGTCGCTGTCGAACCTGCGGCTGCGTCTATCACATGCAAACCGCGGACGCCCAGCAGGTGATCTTCGGCCTGAACGCGCGGCTCATTCCGACGCTCGATCCTGCGCGGGTGCGAATCGTGCAGATGAACAACTCGCACAGCGGCTACTTCTGGACGCGCTCCGACGGCCCGCCGCGCGCGAGCCATCATCCCCACATGCCGATGCCTGGGCCCCTGGACTGGCGCTGAGACTGCGCGCCGGCACGGGATCGCTCTTGTTACGGCGTGAGCTCAGTCGCCCGCGCGACTGCTCGCGACTCGGACAGCGAAAGCGGACGTGCCGCCGTCGACGGGAATCGCCGCGCCTGTGAGGAACGACGCCTCGTCGCTGCAGAGCCACACCACCACGCTCGCGACCTCGCTCGCCTCCGCGACGCGCTCGAGCGCCGCGTGGGCGAGGTCCTTCAGGTAGTCGGGATTGCCGGCGAAGTTCGCGACGAGCCCCGGCGTGCGAATCGTGCCGGGGCACACCGCATTCACGCGAATCCCGCGCTGCCCGTACGCCACCGCGGCGTTCTTCGTCAGGCCGATCACGCCGTGCTTGCCCGCGGTGTAAGCGGGGTTCGAGAGCGTGCCGCCGAGACCGGCGAGCGAAGACGTGTTGACGATCGCGCCGCGGGTGTTCGAGGCGAGCATCGCCGCCAGCTCGGCGCGCAGGCACATCAGCGTGCTCGTCAGATTGAGGCGCAGCTCGGCCTCGAACGCGTCGAGATCGATCTCGTGCATGGGCCGCTCGCCACCCTTCACCGAGCCGCCGACGTTGTTGAACGCGCAGTCGAGCCGCGCGAAGCGCTGGAGCGTCGCGCGCACCATCTCTTCCGCCGCGCCGCGCTGCGTCAGATCCGCCGCAAAGAACGCCGCGGCGCCGCCGCGCCCGACGATCGCCCGCGCACATGCGGCGCCCGCGCTCTCGTCGCAGTCGACCACCATCACGCGCGCGCCTTCCTCGGCGAAGCGCAGCGCCGCCGCCTCGCCGATGCCCTTGCCTCCGCCCGTCACGATCGCAACGCGTTCGCGAAGCCTCATGCTGACTCCTCCAAGCGGCGGTCGCGCCGCTGAGACTGGATCCGTCGCGGCCCGAACGTTGGTCCGTCGCGTTCGAGCGCGCCCGTTCGCCGCTCGCGAGCTACGGGCCCTCTTCGAGGACTCGAGCCGAGAGCTGCGCGCGCTGAAGGCGCGCGGCTGAAGAGGGCGCTGCGCGCAGGAACCCAATCGCGATCGCGGCGGGCAAGAGCAGCGCGCCGAGCGCGATCCACGCGCTCGTGTACGCGCCCGTGGTGTCGCGCAGGTGGCCGGCGAGCCAGGGGCCGGCCGCGGACAACATCGAGAACGGGCCGACCATCCCCATCACGAGGCCGAACGACGCGGTGCCGAAGTGGCGGCTCACCACCGCGGCGAGCAGCGGCAGGTTCGCGCCCGCCGCGAAGCCGAGCAGCGCGCAGATCCCGGCGAGGTCCGCGTAGCGGAGCTCGCGCGTGAGCCAGGCGAGCATGAGCGCCAGCGCCGCGACCGAGCTGCCTAACAACCAGCGCACGTCGACACGATCGGCGAGCGCGCCGAACCCCACCTTCGCGAACACCATCACGAGCGCGAGCGTCGAGACGAGCCACGCGCTGGCTCGCGCGTCGATCCCGGCGTCGAGGGCAACCGGCGCAAGGTTCTGCTGCACCGCGCCGAACACGGTGCCGGTCGCGGTGAAGGGCACGACGATCCACCAGAAGATCGGCGCGCGAAGCACGTCGCCCGCACCCCAGCGCTGCGGCGCCGCGGGAAGTGATGCCTCGTGCGCCGCGCGCCCGTCCGCCTCGCCCGCGACGCCCGCCTCGCTCGGCGAGCCGCGCACCATCCACCACACGAGCGGGACGACACCGCCGACCACGAGCGCCGCGAGCACGTCGTTCGCGACACGCCAACCCACGGACTCGTGAAGCGCGGTCACGAGTGGCGGCAACGCGAATCCGCCGAGGGAGGTGCCCACGCTCGAGATGCCGAGCGCGAGACCGCGGCGCCGCGTGAACCAGCGCGTCGCGAGCGTTTGCGCGGCGAGCGGACCGGAGAGCAGCATGCCGAGGACGACGAGCGACGCGTAAAGCGCCTGCAGCTGCGCCAGCTGCGTCGCGCGCCCCGCGAGCACGAGCGCCGCTGCGAGGCTGAGCGCGCCCGCGCACACGAGCGCGCGAATCGAGAGGCGATCCATCGCGCGGCCCGCGAGCGGCGCGAGCGCGCCCATCCCGATCTGCATGCCGAGATAGACCGTCATCACCTCGCCGCGCCCGACACCGAACTCGCGCGACCACGGCGCGACGAAGAACGTGAAGCAATAGATGCCGATGCCGAAGCTCAGCGCTTGAAACACCACCGCCACCGCGAGGACGTTCCAGCCGGAGTACCAAGGCATCGTGGTCCGCCCGCGCGAGTGCGCCGTGATTCAGGGGAGTGAGCGTATCGCTGAAGCGGAGCGAACGAGCGACTCCGCCGCGCGCGTCACGCGCGCCGCTTTCGACTCGCGGGCGTTGTGGAACGGATGAGCCTCGAAGCTAAGGAGCACCTCTCCCGCTGGGTCGCGAACGAACGTTCTGCCAAGCCCAGCCTCGCCGAGACCGTTTCGTCACCTATGGGGCGACTCGCATTCCCGTCGGAGGCATGGAAAGCAGTTGCAGGCGACCCAGCGCCCCGCCGAGGATGGGCGCGGGGCCATAACGCCCGTGTCAGGGCACTCGAAAGGAATCGAACATGCGATCTCTCTCAGCAGCAGCCTTTGCGGGACTCGCCTTGCTGCTCCTCTCGCCGGCGGCGACGCGTGCGGATGGCCCAAAGGTCCGAACCATCACCGTCGACGTCGCCGAAGACTTCTCCAAGTTCGTCCCGACGTTCGTGAATGCGGGCGACGGCGAGCCCAAGGTCGGGAGCTTTTTCCTCACTCAGGGCCGTCTCTTCCCGGCCGGCACGATCCAGGGCGATGGCTCGACGTTCGACCCCAACTCGGCAGGCTCAATCGGAGAATGGCTCTGTCGGGGGACGCATCTCGCGGACGCTTCGAAGATCATCTCGGGCGAAGCGCCGATCTGGGTGATGACAACCCAGCAGTATCTCCTGCCCGGCGACGACCGCTCGATCTCGACGGAAGGTCGCGAGGGATCTGCGCCGATCTTGCGCGCTGTGATCGGAGGCACTGGAGTGTTCCGCGGGGTCGTAGGAGAACAGCGGCAGGAGCTCTTGGGGTTCAACGCCACGGGCGGCGTGAACCTGCGAGTCACGTTCACGCTGCGATCGCCGAACTGAACGGGCGCGCAGAGCCGGCGCTCACCCGCTGGGCGCACTTCTTGTTAGGTCCGCGAGCCCCACGCTCAGCCGGATTCCCCTGCTCTTCCGCGCGCTTCCGCACCTCGCGCTGGTGGACGCGGCAGGGCTCGAACCTGCGACCCCCGGCTTGTAAGACCAGTGCTCTAGCCAGCTGAGCTACGCGTCCGCGCCGCGCACTGTACGTCCACGCGGGCGACCCGCTCGAAGCCGGCGCGCGAAGCCGCGCCACCAAGGCGATCTCGCGGCCACTACCTCAAGAGTCCGACACCGCCGCGGGAGATCACGTATGCGCAAGTGGAGTGCAGGAATCGCTCTGGTCGGTTTGCTGTGCGCGAGCCCTGCCGTCGCGGCGACCTACTACTACGTCGACTGGACCAGCTCGAGCCCGAGCGCTGGCACCGCTGCCGGCACCATCACGCTCCCGGACAGCTCGACCGTCAGCGTCACGTTCAGCGTGACCGAGCCGAACGGCGCGGCGGGCGCGTACACGTTCGGCCAGACGAACAGCGGCACGAACTATTGGGTGCCCGCGGCGCCGTACCTCAGTACGCAAGTCGACAACTCGCCGCCTGATTCCGACATCCTCGCGCTGACCGGCGGCACCTCGACCACGACCTACACGATCACGCTCTCGGAGCCGATCAGGGACCCGATCATGGCGATCGTGAGCCTCGGGCAGCCGAGTGTCCTCGTGACCTATGACTTCGACCGTCCGTTCACGATCGTGAGCCAAGGAGTGGGCTTCTGGGGCGGAGGTCCGAGCGCGCTCACACAGCTCCCCGGCGACGTGCTGCAGGGTCAGGAAGGGCACGGCACGATTCAGTTCATCGGGACGTTCTCGACCTTCTCGTGGACGGCGCCGACCGCCGAGTTCTGGCACGGCTTCACCTTCGGGATTCGCACCACCGAGCGCATCGAGCCAACGCCGGAGCCGGGCGCGCTCGCGCTGCTCGCTGCGGCGGGCGCCGCGCTGGCGCTCTCGCGACGGCGCACGCGCACCTGATCGCTCGCGCCCAGCGACGCGGCGGCAGCGCCGCCCTCACGCCCTCACCTTCACCGTCGCACTGCCCGGCGTCGTCACGTCGCCGCGCTCGTTCGTGACGCGCAGCTCGAGCTCGGCCGTGCGCGCGCTCGCGTCGAGCGCGCTGATCGTGCCGCCCGTAACAAGTGTCTCGCCGAGGTAGGCCGCGCGGCGGTTGCTGTAGGCGAAGCGCGTGAGGTCGCCCGCGTCGCCGAGCCAGTTGAGCACGCACTGCGAGAGCCAGTCGCCTTGCAGGGGGCCGTCGATCACGATCGCGGGGTACTTCTCGACCTCGGTGGTGTACGCCGCGTCGTAGTGGATGCGGTGCGGGTTCCACACCGCCGCGTTGTACATGAAGAGGCTCACGTTCGTGGCGGTGTGCGCACGCGTCGGCAGCTCGAGACCGACGCGCAGATCGGCGAAGCGCAGCGTCACGACATCACCTCGCGATCGCCGTCTGGATCTCTTCGAGCACGAGCGCGCCGCTCGCGTCGGTGATGCGCGTGGTGCGCACCGTGAAGATGAGCGGGCCCTGCGCGCCGCTCTTCTCGACCATGTCGGTGATGCGCGATGTGGCGGTGAGCGTGTCGCCTGCGCGTATCGGGCGCAGCATGCGCAGCTCGGTACCGCCGGCCATCACGCGCTTCAGCGGCAGTGCGGGGCCGCCGCCCTGCGCGCGCGGCAGGCCGTCGGCGCGCATGTCTTCGAGCTTGCGGAGCGGGCCGAACAGGTTGAACACGAACATCGGCGGCGCCTCGTCGCCGCGCAGATACTTCTCCTGCAGCTGATCCGTCGCGACGGCGTACTTGACGATGTCGCGGCGGCTCACCTCGACCGTGACGGGCGCATCCTCGCGCCCGATCCAGCGGCGATGCTCGTCCGTCAGCAGCGCCATCAGCCGGGCAAGCCGTCGGCGATGAAACCCCAGCCGCGGCTCGACTTCTGCCGCAGCGGGATCGCGGCCTGATAAGTCGCGCTCGCGTACCACGCTTCCGCAGCTGCGCGCGTGGGGAACTCGATCACGATGCAGCGCTTGTGATCGGGCGCGCCTTCGAGCACGCGGGTCTCGTCCGCGAACACGCGCAGCTTGCCGCCGTGCGGCGCGAGCGAATCGCCGGCGGCCTTCAGGTACGCGGCGTAGCCGGCGGGGTCGTGGATGTCGTTCATGAAGATGGCGTAGGCGGGCATCGCCCGACCGTATCGCGCGCGGCCTACGCTGCGCTCATGCGCACGCTCACCGTCTACGTCGACGTGAAGTCTCCGTACGCCTACCTCGCGCTCGCGCCGACTCGCGCGCTGTGCGCGGCGCACGGCGTCGCGATCGATTGGCTGCCGTACGTGCTCGACATCCCGTCCTACCTCGGCTCCGCGCGGCTCGATCCCGCGACCGGCGCCGTGATCGAGAGCGCGCGGACGGAGGCGCAGTGGCGCAAGGTGAAGTACGCGTACATGGACGTGCGGCGGCAGGCGAACCGCGCGGGGCTCACGATCCGCGGCACGCAGAAGATCTGGGACACGCGGCTCGTGTCGATCGCGCTGCTCTTCGCGAAACGAGTTGCGCCCCCGCGCGTGGACGCGTGGCTCGATGCCGTGTTCGCGCCGTTCTGGCGGCGTGAGCTCGATGTCGAGCAGTGCAGCGTCGTCGAGGAGACGCTGCGCGGCGTAGGGATCGACGCGCGCGGCTTCGCGGAGCTCGCCGCGGGCGACGGCGCGCGCGAGCTCGAGCGCGTGATGGAGGAAGCGCACGCGCGCGGCGTGTTCGGCGTGCCGAGCTTCTTGTTGGGCGGGGAGCTGTTCTGGGGCCGCGAGCATCTGCCGCTGATCGGGGAGCGCCTCGCGGCGACTCGCTGAGCCGCAGGACGCGCGGCGTAATCACGGCCGGGAAGAGCCGTGCGCGGATGGGCGGGTGCGTCGAACTGAGATAGAAACTGCCTTCCGCCGGAGGTCCCATGCCCAAGATCGAGCCGCATCGGAGTTGGCTCGCGCTCGAAGCGCGCGCCCAGCGCGAGAGCGATCCGCGCGTGCGCACGCTGCTCACGGCGGTGCGCGACCACATGGAGCACGAGATCAAGGGCCACCTGCCCGAGCTGATGGCGACGCTCACCGCGAGCCCCGTCTACCACTTCTGGAACCCGGCGGGCTCGTTCAAGCTCGAAGGGCGCACCGCGGTCGAGGGCTTCTACTCGAGCATGATCGCCGCCGGCGGCAACGAGTTCGAAGTGGTGGTGGAGAAGATCGTCGCCGACAGCGCGAACGTGATCACCGAGGGCGCCGTGAAGCAAGTGCGCAGCGGCGCGGAGCTGATCGCCGCGGGTCGCAAGGAAGTCGCGGGGCAGCCCGTGAAGCCCGATGAGCTCTTCCTCACGCGCGCGCAGCTCGTCACGGTTTGGCCGAGCGACGCGGAAGGCAAGCTCGTCGGCGAGGACATCTACTTCGGCGAAGACGCGCTCGCCTCCGCCGAGCGCATCTCGCGCGCCGACCTCCCGCCGTATCACCGCCTGTCGCAATAACAACTGAGGATCCCATGTCCGAGTTTCAGCTGAAGAAGACCACCGCCCCGCCCGTCTCGGGCACCCCGCTCGAGCGCATCGCGAAGCTCGAAGACGTGATCCGCAAGGGCGGCGACGAAGCGCAGCAGCTGCGCCGTTTGCCCCAGCACACGGTGGATGCGCTGATCGACGCCGGCATCTTCCGCATCGCCATCCCGCGCGAGCTCGGCGGCGACGACGCGAGCATCACCGAGACGATCGAGATCCTCGAAGCGATCTCCGCGATCGACGCCTCGGTGGGCTGGAACGTGATGCTCGGCAGCGAGATCAACGCGATGGCCGCGGGCGGCATGGACAAAGCGCTCGCGAAGGAGGTCTACCTCGACGACCCCCGCGTGATCATGTGCGGCGGCGGCGGCCCGGGCTCGCAGCCTTCGCGCGCGGACAAGCAGCCCGACGGCTCGTACCTGGTCTCGGGCCAGACCACGTTCATCAGCGGCAGCCACAACGCGACGTGGTGCTTCATGATGGGCCCCGTCTTCGAGAAGGGAGAGCTGCTCAAGGACGCGAACGGTGGACCGGTCGTGCGCAGCTTCTTCTTGCACCGCTCGCAGTGGGAGATCGTCGACACGTGGGACGTGGCGGGCCTGCGCGGCTCGGGCTCGCACGACGTGCGCGCGACCAATGCGCTCGTCCCCGCGAAGTGGGCGGACGTGCAGCTGCTCGTGCTGCCGCCGCACTACCCGAACCCGGCATTCCGCGTGCCCGTCGCGCTGCGCCTCGCGTACAACAAGGCCGCCGTCGCGATCGGCGTCGCGCGCGGCGCGCTCGACGAGTTCACGGTGCTGGCAGGGACGAAGGTGCCGTGGCTGACCGCAGCACCCCTGCGCGATCGCCCGGTGGCGCAGCAGCGCTTCGGCGAGGCCGAGGCGCAGTTCCGCGCCGCGCGCGCGTACTTGATGGAGGCGATGCACGAGATCGAGGAGGAGCTGCACGGCGGCCGGCCGATTCCGTCGCCGCGCGCCACGCAGAACGGGCGCCTCGCCTGCACGCACGCGGCGAACGCCTCGATGCACGTGGTCGATCTCATCCACAACACCGCCGGCACGAGCGGAATGCGCATGCACAGCCCGCTCGAGCGCAAGCTGCGCGACGCGCACGGCTGCGCGACGCACCGCTGGGTGGCGCACCCGCTCTACGGTGAGCTGGGCAGGATCTTGTTGGGCCACGAGGCGTCGCCCGAGTTCATGGGACTCGGCTAGCGCTCACAGCGCGAGCGGCGGATCCAGCACGCCCTCGGCGGCGAGGCGCGCGAGCGACGCGTCGTCGAGGTGCATGCGCGCGAGCACGGCCTGGAAGCGCGGCGACGCGAGCAGGCCCGGCCGGCGCGCCTCGATCGGCAGCATGCACACGCGCGCGAGCGAGCACGCGCTCGCGCCCTGATCGAGCGCGCGCTCGAGCCACGCTGCGCCCTCCTCCAGCTCACCGAGCTCGAAGCACACCCACGCGATCGCTTCGGCGTAGATCGCGTCCTCGCGCGCGAACGAGCGCATGCGCGCGAGCGTCTTGCGCGCGCGCGCCTCGTCGCCGCTGCGCGCTTCGAGGCGCCCGCGCATCTCGAGCGTCATGCGGTGATCGATGCCCGCGAGCGACTGCATCTCGCGCAGCGTCTCGCCCGCGGCGGCGAAGTCGTTCGCTTCCAGGCTCGCGAGCGCGAGCGCGAGCAGCGCCCAGCTGTGATGCGGACTCGCCTCGCGCGCGCGCGAAGCCTCTTCGCGTGACGCCGCGAACTCGCCGCGGAAGCGCAGCACCGAGGCGAGCAGCACGAGCGTGGTGACGTTGTTCGCGTCGAGCGCGAGCGCGCGGCGCAGCATGCGCTCCGCCGTGCCGAGCTCGCCGAGCTCGCGATAGAAGCGCGCGGCGTAGTGCGCGAGCACGTGCGGATCGCCCGGGGCGACACGCAGCGCCTGCTCGAACAGCAGCCGCATCTCCGCCCAGTCCCAGCTGCGCCAGCGCACGTCGAGCGCCTTCGCCATCAGCGCCTCGGGCTGCAGCGGATCGAGCGCGAGCGCGCGCTGATACTCGCTGCGCACGCGCTCCGAGACGTGGGGATACGGCGCCTCGTACGAGGAGCGCATCGCATTCACGTAGGCGTGAAGACCGTGCGCGGCGGCGAAGCGGTCGTCGAGCTCGATCGCGCGCTCGAGCTCGGCGAGGCCCTCGTACCGGAAGCTCGGCCGCTCGGCGAGGTACTTCGCGCGCGCGAGCGCGTACTGCTCGAGCGCGCCGCTCTTCACGTCGCGCGGCCCAGGCGCGAGGCTGCGCTCGCCGGCGCGCATCGAGAAGCGCGCTGCGATCGCCGCGGCGGCTTCGCGGCGCAGTGCGTCTTCGTCGCCGCGCGCAGCGCGCAGCGATTCGGCCCACACCACGAGCCCCTCGCGCGCTTCGATCAGCCGCGCGGTCACGACGAGGCCGCTCGCTTCGCGGCGCACGCTGCCTTCCAGCACGAGCGGCGCGGACGCCGGTACGCCCGCGGCGACGCGCACGCCGGGCAGCGCGCCGAGCGCGAGCACGAGCTCGTCGCGCAGTGCCTCGCAGAAGCCGGCGAGCGCGCCGCTCGCGTCCTCTGCGAAGCGCTGCACGGCGACGATTTCCGCGCGCTAGTCCTTGCGTTCGCCGGGCTGCGCCAACCACGCCACCGCCGCGTTCAGCACGTAGCCACGCTTTGCGATCGTCGTGACGTAGGCGCGGCCGTGGCGCGCATCGCCGAGCGCCTGCCGCAGCACCGAGATGCTGCGCGTGAGCACGTCCTCGCTCACCACGACGCCGTTCCACACGTCGCGCAGCAGCACCGCGCGCGGAATCACCTCGCCGGGCGCGACCGCGAGGCGCAGCAGCAGGTCCATGATGCGCGGCTGAAGGCGCTGCTTCTTCCCGTCGCGCTCGATCAAGCCCGCGAGGGGATGCACGCTCCAGTCGCCGATCGTGAGCCGGCTCGCGAGCACCCCACCGCCACCACCCGTGCCAGTGCCTCGATACACGTTCCCTCCGCGAGCGCGCACCTCGCTTTAAACACCTGGGCTCGCATCCGGTTCACGAGAGGAGGTTTTCAGGAGCTTTTTCCGGTCATCCGGCACAGCACGCCGAGCGTCAGGCCGCGTTCTGCCCACTGCGCACCCACCGGAGAACGCCGTGACGACACTTCGCGCCGCTCGTTTCAGCTCGCGCCTCGCCTTCGCCGCGAGCCTCGTGTGCTCCGCACTCGTGGCCGGCCGCGCCGAGGCGCTGCGAGAGCAGGAGCCGGTTCTGGAGCCCAGGGAGTTCGCAAACCTCGGGGGCGTGCTCGACCACGCGAAGCGGAGGTGGCACGCGAGATCGCTCGCTGAAGACCGCGAAGTGCTGGGCGGAATCTTCGAGTCGCTGCGCGCACCGGCGCGCTTCATGTACTCCGCCGCACTCGGTGCGCGGGGCGCCGACGAGATTCGCGTGCGGCTGCGCGTGCCCGCGGGCTTCCGCCTCGCCGCGATCTGGCACACGCACGGCGCCGACGGTCTCGGCCGCGCCTGGTTCTCCGCGCGCGACGTCGCGATGGCGGAGACGACGCGCGTGCCCGTCTACCTCCTCGCGCCGAGCGGCGATGCGCGCGTGTACCGCCCCGGCGACGCAATCGCGAGCGCCGCCGAAGCGCGCGCCGAAGGGCTCGGTTGGAGCGAAGGGATCGCGCGCGGCGATGCCGTGCAGCTCGCCGAGGGCAGCGACGAGATCGCGCTCGCGGCGTCTGCGAGAGCAGCGGTGGAGAGATGCGCGCAGTCGCCGTCGTGAGGGTGGCCCCCGGGTCAGACGTGCAGCGCTCTCCCGAGGCTCGCGAGCACCGACTCGTGCATCGACTCCGAGATCGTGGGGTGCGGGAAGATGGTCTCGATCAGCTGCTGCTCCGTCGTCTCGAGGCCCATCGCGATCGTGAAGCCTTGGATCAGCTCCGTGACGCCGGGGCCGGCGAGGTGAGCGCCTAACAGCTCGCCGGTGGTGGCGTCGAAGATCGTCTTCACGAGGCCGTTCGAGTCGCCGATCGCGATCGCCTTGCCGTTGCCGACGAGCGGGAACTTGCCGACGCGCAGCTTGCGGCCCGTCGCCGCGGCGGCGCTCTCGGTGAGCCCCACGCTCGCGACCTGCGGGTGCGCGTACGTGCAGGTCGGGATGCGCTCGCGCCGAATCGCGTGCGTGGCGTGGCCGGCGATGTGCTCCATCACGAGCACGCCCTCGTGGCTCGCCTTGTGCGCGAGGCACGGCGGGCCCGCGACGTCGCCGATCGCGAAGATGCCGGGCTCCGCGGTCTCGAAGTGCGCGCCGGTCACGACGAAGCCGCGCTCCGCCTTCGCGCGTGTCGTCTCGAGCCCTAATGACTCGACGTTGCCCGTGACGCCAACGCTCAGGATCGCGCGGTCGAAGCTAGCCTCGAGCGCGCCCTGCTCCGCGGCGAGCTTCGCGACGAGCGCGCCGCTCGCGCGCGCGAGGCTCTCGACCTTCGCGTTCGTGTGGATCGCGATGCCCTCCTTCTCGAACGCCTTGCGTGCGAACGCGGAGATCTCCTCGTCCTCGACGGGCAGGATGCGCGGCAGCACCTCCACGACCGTGACGTCACTGCCGAGCGCGCGGTAGAAACTCGCGAACTCGATGCCGATCGCGCCTGAGCCGATCACCAGCAGCCGCTTCGGCATCTCGCGCGGCACCATCGCCTCGCGATAGGTCCACACCAGCTCGCCGTCGGCCTCGATGCCGGGCAGCGCCTTCGCGCGCGCGCCGGTCGCGAGCACGATCGCGTCGCTGCGCAGCTCCTGCGCGGCGCCGTCCTTGCCCGTAACGACCAGGCGCCCCGCGCCCGCGAGCTTCGCTTCGCCGTCGAGCACCGTGACCTTGTTCTTGCGCAGGAGGCCCTTCACGCCGCGCGAGAGCTGGTCCGCCACTGCGCGCGAGCGCTTCACCACCTTCGCGGCGTCGAAGCCGATCTCGCCCGTGACGATTCCGTAATCACTCGCGCGCCTCATCTCGCGCAGCAGGTCGGCCGTGTGCAGCAGCGACTTGGTCGGGATGCAGCCCCAGTTGAGGCAGATGCCGCCGAGGTGCTCGCGCTCTACGAGCGCGACGCTCATGCCGAGCTGCGCGGCGCGAATCGCCGCGGCGTAGCCGCCCGGGCCGCCGCCCACCACGATCGTGTCGAACTGTTGGGTCATCTGGCTCTCCAACTCTCCGCTCGGCTCCGAAGACTCCGCCTCGCTGCGCGCTTCGCTTGCCGCCTCAGACCAGCAGCCGGTACGGCGCTTCGAGCAGGTCGCGCACGGTCGCGAGGAAGCGCGCCGCGGGCTCGCCGTCGAGCACGCGGTGATCCCAGGTGAGCGAGAGCTGCATCGCCTTGCGCTTCACGGGGCGATCGCCGTCCCAGCCCACGTCGTCGCGGATGCGGTTCACGCCGATGATTCCGCTCTGCGGCGGGTTCAGGATCGGCGTGAACGTGTCGACGCCGAACATGCCGAGCGTCGACACGCTGAAGGTGCCGCCCGCGTAGTCGTCCATGCTGAGCTGGCCCGCGCGCGCCGCCTTCACGAGCCGCGCGGACTCCTGCGCGATTTCCTTCACGCTCAGCTGCGAGGTGTTACGGATCACGGGCACGACCAGGCCCTCGTCGAGCGCGACCGCGATGCCGACGTGGATGTCCGGCAGCAGCGCGATCTCCGTCTCGCCCATCGCGCTGTTCATGCGCGGATGCTGCGCGAGCGCCTTGGTCACGGCGCGCACCACGAGGTCCGTGTAGCTCGGCTTCACCGCCTCGCTCTGCCACTCCGCGATCAGCTGCTCGCGCAGCCGCACCGCGTCGTCCATGCGCACGTCCATGTTCATGGTGAGCTGCGCGCTGGACTGGAGGCTCTGGAACATGCGCGTCGCGATCGTCTTGCGCATGCCGCGCAGCGGGATCTTCTCGCCCGCGCGCGGGCCCGTAACGACTGTGGGCGCGGCGGCCGGACGCGACGCCGGCGCAGCGCGTTTCGGTGCGTCCGCAGCGGCCTCGATGTCTTCCTTCACGATGCGGCCGCCGGGGCCCGTGCCCTTCACCGCCGCGAGGTCGACGCCGAGCTCTTGCGCGAGCCGGCGCGCGAGCGGCGAGGCCTTGATGTCGCGCGCTTCCGCCGCCGCGGGCGCTTCGCTCGCGACCGCGAGCACGTCGGCCTCGACGATGCGGCCCGCGGGGCCGCTGCCCGCGAGCGCGGCGAGATCGACGCCGCGCTCCTTCGCGAGCCGGCGCGCGATCGGCGACGCCACGATGCGCTCGTTCGCC
>VGRF01000050.1 GCA_016875395.1 Deltaproteobacteria bacterium
GGAGCGACGTTCTGTCGTCCTCTACGTACGCGAGCAGCTGGTGCAGCTCCTCGCTGTCCGGCGCCGCCGTTTGCTCCAGCAGCGCCCACGCGGGCGAATGGAACGCCGCGTCCAGCGCCGAGCGCGCCCGCGCGATCGCCTCTTCTGCCTCCGAAGAGGGCCTCGGCAACTTCGCCGAGCTTCTCGCGCGGAGCGTGCCCTTCTCGCCCGCGGACCACGCGCCGTTCGGCCTCTAGACCCCGCGAAAATCGCGAGATTTCAGCTCCTAGTGGAGTCGGCGCGGCGAGTCTTCACGCGCCCTGACTGGGTGGCGGAGTGAAGTGAGTTCGAGTTCCCGGTACGAATCAGTGGCGAATCCGAACCGCCCCGATTGCCAACAGAGACGATCGCCGCCGTTGCCGCGCCGATTGGCCTGCTCGCCCGGTCTCTGGTTCGCTTCGAATCGGGCCGTCGTCAAAGACCCCGCGGAATCGCGACGTTTTTCACGTCGAGCTAGCTTCCGCGCCGGAAGTCTCCGCGGATGCAGACTCGGTGGCGGAGGGGGAGGGATTCGAACCCCCGGTACCCTTTCGAGTACACCTGATTTCGAGTCAGGCTCATTCAACCAGGCTCTGACACCCCTCCGCGGGGGCGCACACCTTAGCCCGCGAGATCGAGGCTGCGAGAGGTCGCGCGGCGCGCCTAACGCCCGAGGCCGAGTTGCAGCAGGCGCTGAATCAGCGCTTCGTACTCGATGCCCGCGGCCTTCGCCGAGTCCGCGAACTCCTCGCCGCGCGCGATCTCGGGGTTCGGGTTCGCTTCGAGGAAGAACAGCTCGCCGTCTTCGCGCAGGCGCCAGTCGATGCGCGCATAGCCGTCGAGGTGCAGCAGCTTGTAGATGCGCTTGCTCTGGTGGAGCAGGCGCGCGCGCGTCTCGGGCTCGAGCTGCGCGGGCACCACTTCGACGCCGCGCGACGCCTGGTAGCGCACGTCGTGCTTCAGCTTCTCCGTCACGATCAGCTCGTCGCGCGGGTCGAGCTTCTCGACCACGAGCTCATTCGGCGGCAGCGTGGTGACGCGCTCGTTCCCTAACAACGAGACGTAGACCTCGCGTCCCGGCACGAACTCCTCGACGATCGCATCGGAACGGGTGCGCTCGTGGATGAAGCGCACGCGCTCGGCCAGGTGCTCGTCGTCGCGCACCAGCGATGCGCGCGAGATCCCGAGCGACGAATCGGCGGTGAGCGACTTCACGATCAGCGGGTACTGGATGCGCAGCCGCATTTTGCGCGCGCCGCGCCCGCGCTTGATCACGGCGAAGCCCGGCGCGCGGATGCGGTGGTGCGCGGCGATCGCCTTCGAGAGCGCCTTGTCGCGCGCGAGCACGAGGCCGCGCGGGCCGCAGCCCGTGTACTTCGCCCCTAACAGCTCGAGGTAGGCGACCACGTGCTGGTCGAACAGCACTGTGCCCTGAAACTCCTCGAGCAGGTTGAACACGATGTCGGGCTTGCCGTCCTCGACGGCGCGGCGCACCTCGGCGAGCTCGTCGTGCACCGCCACGATCGAGACGTCGTGACCGAGCGCGCGCAGCGCCTGCGGCACGCTGATCTCGGTCTTCACGCGATGCGCTTCTTCCGGGTCGACCTTGCTCGGATCCTCGGGCGGAATGAAGTCGCGGTGGATCAGGACCGCGACGCGCAGCTTCTTGATCGCCGGCTTCGTCTTCTTCACCCGCGAAGCGCGCGGCGCCTGCGCGCCCGCCGGCGCGCCCTCGCCCTCGCTCCGCAGAGCTCGGCTCACAGCGCGTGCCACTCTCTCGCGCGGTAGACGTACTCGACGCTGCGCGCCGCGAGCAGAATCGCGAGCTCGACGAGCAGCGCGCGCGAGTGGCGCGGCGCGCGCAGGCCGAGCTCGCGCGCACGCGCGATCAGGTCGCCGAGCACGACTTCGAGCGCGAGCTCGTGCTTGCCGGTGTGGCGCGCGACCATGCGGCGCAGCTGCGTCTTGTGGCGCGTGAGGAACGCCGCCGCGCTCTCGCCGCGGCGCTCCGGCGGCGCGAACACGCGCTGCAGATCCTCGTCGTAGATCTCGGTCGAGCTCGTGCGGTAGCGCCCGCGCTTCTGCTCGTAATAAGTCGCGAGCGTGCGGTCGTCGCGCTCGATCGCGTCGACTTTCGCGGTGCGCCGCACCGGCGGGCGCGCGCCCGCGAGCTCGCGCATCAGCTCGTCCACGTACTCGAGCTTCGCCAGCGCCTGCCAACCCGCGTAGCGCTTGCGCCAACGCGCGGCGGGCGCGAGCCACACCGCGAACGTCTCCGCGAAGTCCTCGGCGGGATGCGCCTGCGCGTACCAATACGGCAGATGAATCACGTAACGCCGGCTCGCCGGATTCGGCTGATAGAAGTCCGGGTACGGCTCCGAGGAGACGCCGAACACTTCGCGCCAACGCTTCGAGCGCTGCAAGCCGAACGCGTGCTGCACTGCGTGGCCCGCCTCGTGGCGAAGGATGCGCAGGCACGCATCGCGCGTGCCGCCTTCCACCTGGAGGACTTGCCTCCGCTCGAGCCGCATCAGGCGCGGGTGCAGCAGATAGAACGGAATCGCGATGCCGGGCACGCCGTCGGGCGAGAACCACTCGTCTCCCACCCAGAAGTGCGGCGTGACGCGCAGCTCGCGCGCCGCGAGCTCGCGCTTCACCTGGCGAACCACGCTGGCAACCCAGCTGCGCTCCCACGTCACGCCGAGATCCCGCATGCGCAGCGAAAGCAGCTGCTCGTCGCTCAGCGTGTCGAGTCGGCGCGGCATCCCGTGAGCTTCCTGGTTGCTAGGCGGAGGTCGCGCGGTAGCGGATCAGCACGCGCGAGCCGTCGGCGAGGCCATTCTTGAAGCGTGGGCCCCAGCTGCCCCACTCCCTCGTGTACTTCGAGCCGAACAGCGTGAGCGCGTGATCGTGCTGCGCCGAGGTCGTCTCGAGGCTCGCGTCGGCGAGGAAGCTCGGGGAAGCCTGATAACTCGAGTCGGCCGGGTTCCACACGCCGTGATCGCCGACCCAGAGGCGCGCGCGCGTGAGGCCCTTCCCGATTGCAGCGGCGCGCCAGGCTTTCGCGCCGGTGACGACCAGCGCGCTGTCGCCGTCGCGCACGAACCAGACTTCGGCGTGGCAGCGGCTCTCGCTGCCGTCGCGCTTCAATGCGGTCACGTACACGAGCGGGCTCGTGCCGAGCGCGGCGCGCGCCGCGGCGGAGAGCGCGCCGGCTTCGCCGCGGGCAAGGCGCGGCAGCAGTGCCGTCGCTGCGCCGGCGATCAGGATCTCGCGTCGAGTGAAACGCATCGAGCTCTCCTCGGGTGGGCCTCGATTTAGCAGAGGACCCTCGGGCTTTCGCGGGTGTTATGGGGCGTTCGCTGCGGGCGGCTCCGTGCGCAGCCAGTCGCCGACCCCGAGGTCCGCCGCGCCGCGGCCGCCTGCGAGTGGGGAGCCATCGAGCGAGCGCAAGTCGACCTGACTGAGCGAGATGCGAGCGCTGAAGACCGCGGCGTGAAAGGCGTCGGCGAGCCGGCGCGCGCGGGCGCTCGCGCTCTCGCCCGCGCGGGGCTCGGCGCGCGCGCACGCGAGCACCTCGGAGTTGGCGCCGAGCAGGCAGGCGCGGCCCGACTCGCCGTCTTGGCTCACCTGGACGCGGAACCCGCCCTCCTGCTCGTCGAAGCGCGGCGAGTCCTGCAGGTGATCGGCAGCGTCTTCGGCCAGCTCCCCGCCGCTCGCGGCGAAGCTCGCTGGCAGCGCGAGCCCGAGGCGGCGAACCACACCCGGGTCGCGCTGCAGCGTGAGGTCGTAGGCCGCGACCGAGCGCGCGACGTCCCCTGCCTTGCGCGCCAACTCGCCGTGCAGCGCCGACACGCGCGCGCGCAACAACACCTCGCTCTCCGGCAAGTCGAGCACGGCCTTCTTCGCGAGCTCCGCGAGCGCCTCGTCGTCGCCGCGCAGCGCTGCGATCTCGACGCGCAGCGCCGCGAAGTAGCCCGGCGCGAGCGAGTGCCGCTCGACCTTTTCGGCCGCGACGATTCCCGCCTCCGCGACGCCCGGCCCGAGCAGGCGCACCACGTCGGACTGCGCCCACTCGCTGAGCGGCAAGATCACTTGGTCGACCATGTGCGGGCGCAGCGTGCTCTGCAGGAAGCGCGGATGCGCGAGCGCGTCGACGGCTTGGCGCTGCGTCAGCCAGGCGCGCGCGTCGAGCCACTGCGCATGGAGCCAGTGCCACGGCGCGCGCCACCACACAGCCCACGAGGCGGCCTCGCGCTCCTCCTCGGCGCGCGTGCGGAGCGTCGCCGCCAACAGCAACGCGGCGCCGCCCACGCGCTGCGTCGGCTCCTCGTTCGTGGCGCCGTGGCGATCGGGCGCATCGAGCGCGCGGGTGAGCAGCCGCTCCGCATCCTCGCTGCGCCCGGCGACGAGCAGCAGCGCGCCCGCCGCGAGGTCTGCGCGGGCCCAGCTCTGCGCACGCACGTTCGCCACTTGGCCCTCGCGCCACGCGACCATCTCGCGAAGCGCTGCGCTCGCCTCCGCCAGGCGGCCTTGCGCGGTGTAGAGGTGCACGAGATCCGCCCACGGGTTGCCGAAGTCCTGCGGGCCGTGCCGGGTCGACTCCAATAACAAGCTCTCGACCTCGCCGAGGCGCAGGTCGACCCATGCGGCCTCCGCCGCGTTCGACCACGCGACCGAGCTGTCAACGCCTTCCGCGCGGCTCGCGTAGGCGCCCTCTACCACGCAAGCCTGGTAGGCGCCTTCGCGGTCGAGGCTCTCGGCTTCGATCGCGCACAGCGCGGCGCGCGCGGCGTCGCGTGCATTCGCGCTGCGGCCGTGGCGCAGGTAGTAGCGGGCGATCCTGCGCGCCTCGTTGAAGCGGCCGAGGCGCATCAGCTGCCACGCAGACCAGGCCGGCTGCTCCTGCTGGTAGATCGCCTCGTACTCGGCCTGGATCGCGAGCGCCTCCTCGTCCTCGCCCATCTCGCCGGTGACCTGCGAGAGCAAGCTCAGCGCCTCCGCGTGCCAGATCTGGTCGTCGCCGGCTTCCGACGTGCGCCCGTGCTCGCGCTCGAACAGCGCCTTGCCCTTCCGCAACACGTGGCGCGCGCGCGCGAGGTCGCCTTCGGCCTCGTACAGCACGTAGCCGAGCAGCACGTGGCCGGGAATCGACTCGGGATTTTCCCGTAACAACTCCTGCGCGAGCTCGCGCGCGCGGATCGGCTCGCCCGAGCGGAGCGCCGCGTAGGCGTCGAGCGCCTTCAGCTGCGAAGGCGGGATTTCGTCGAAACCGAGCGCATCGTCGGCCTCGACGTCGAACTCTCGGATCTCGCCATCGACGGGCGGCGCCTGCGCGAGCGACGGCTCGCCCGCGCAGAGCGCGGCGAGCGCGAGCGCCGCGCGCCGCTTCACCGCCCGAGCGTCCTGCGCGTCAGGCTCTCGAGCGCGCCCACCATGCACTCGCGCACCACTTCTTCCGCCGCGGTCGCGCCGATCGCCGCCTCGATACGGTGCGCGAGGATGTGCGGCACCAAGTCCTCGATGTCCTGCGCCGACACGTAGTCGCGGCGCCGCCCGAGCGCGTAGGCCTGCAGCGCGGGCACCGCGAGCACGAGGCTGCGCGTCGAGTTGCCCTGCCGCACGCGGTCGTCCGAGCGCAGCGTGCGCGAGATGTCGACCAGGCACTCGAGGATCGACGAGTGCACTTTCACCATCGTGTCGAGCGTGCGCCGCGTCGCGAGCACTTCCTCGCGCGTGACGCGCGGCAAGTCCGCGCGCACGATGTCGCGCCGCTCCCGCCGCGTGAGCAGCACCCCAAGCTCCTCCGCGCGCGCGATGTGCTTCATGCGGATCTTGAAGAGGAAGCGGTCGAGCTGCGGCACCGGCAGCGGGTACGTGCCCGCGACGTCGCGCGGGTTCTGCGTCGCGATCACGAAGAACAGCTCGTCGAGCGGATACGTCACATTGTCGACCGTGACCTGCTTCTCCGCCATCGCCTCGAGCATCGCGGACTGCACCTTCGGCGAAGTGCGGTTGATCTCGTCGGCGAGCACGATGTGAGCGAACAGCGGGCCCGGGCGAAACTGGAACGCGCTCGTGCGCGCGTCGAACACCGAAACGCCGGTGATGTCCGACGGCAGCAGGTCGGGCGTGAACTGAATGCGCCGGAACGCGGCGAACTTTTCGGCGTCGCCCTCTTCGATCGCGGCGCCGAGCGCCTTCGCGAGGGTGGTCTTGCCGGAACCGGGGTAGTCCTCGAGCAGCACGTGGCCGTCGGCGAGCAGCGCCGCGACCACGAGCTCGATCACGTCGTCGCGCCCGATCACCTGCGCAGCGATGCGCGCGCGCAGCCGCACGATCACGTCGTGAGCGGTCTGGAGCACCGCAACCGTCTCGGGGCCCGGCGGGTTGGTCGGGTCTTCGTGAATCAGCGGCATCACGGGCGAGTTCCTTCGAGGTGTTAGGGAGATCAGCGAGAGCGCAGCCAGCTCACGGGATCGAGCCACGCGAGCACGCGGCGCCAGCGCGGGCGTTCGCGATGAAGCTCGCTGCGGACGCCCCACGCGAGCTCGCGCAGCGCTTCGGGCGTCGTGCTCGCGCCGGGGCCGAGCGCGGCGCGCAGATGCTCGCGCGTGAGCGCTGCGAACGCGGGCGCGAGTGGCGTGGTGCGCTCGGCGAAGCGTTCGCGCGTCTCGCCGATGCGCCGCACCGCGCCGAGCTCCGCGAGCCGGTCGAGCGCGGCGCGATAGCCGACGCGCGGCAGCTCGGCGTCGCGCACGAAGCGCGGCGCCAGGCTGCGCCACAGCTTCGTGCACCACGCGGCCACGATCGCGAGCACGAGCAGCGCGAGCAGCGCGCGGCCGAGCCAGCGCACGGCGGTCTTCGTGGGCAGGATCGGCTCGGTGCCCGGCTCGCCGAGCTGCTCGCGCAGCATCTCGCCGAGCATGCGCTGCAGCGAGAGATCGGTCGGCGTCATGGGGTCGTCGAGCACCTTCTCGGGCGAGATGTCCACCACGACCCAGCCGATGCCGTCGAGATAGATCTCGGGCCACGCGTGCGCGTTGCCGCCCCTCAACAAGATCGCGGAGCCGTCGCCGCGATCGGACTCGTTCACCGCGTAGCCCGCGGCGACGCGCGCGGGCACGCCGAGCGCGCGCATCAGGTACGTCGCCGCGTGGGCGAAGTGAACGCAGTAGCCGATGCGATTGCCGAACAAGAAGTGCGCGGTGGGATCCTCGGCGCCGGCGTGATCGCTCTTGCGCGAGTAGGTGCCGGTCTCTTCGAGGATCTGCTTCACGATCAGCGCGCGCCCGAGCGGATCGTCGCGGTACTCGGGAACCAGCTGCGCGAGCATCTCCTCTGCGAGCTCGGCGTAGCGCGGATCGCTGGGCGGCTCCGTGTAGAGCTTCCAGAGCGCCTCGCCCCAGGCCGGATCGCCCGCCTCGCTCCCCAACATGTCCTTGTAGGCGAGCTGCGGAACGCGCGAGACAGCGCGGTAGGAGCGCTGGAAGCGGAACGTGCTCTTCAGCGGTGCCGGCTCGAAGCTGAGCGGCGCGTCCATCGCGAACGGCCGCGTGTGGTCGGTGAGCATGCCGATCGACATCGCGAGCTCGGTGCGGCCCGAGGTGTCCTCGGATGGTGCGGCGAGCTCGAGCTTCGCGCTCGGGAAGGCGCGCACGATGTCGCGATCGGCGCCCTCCGCCTGCGCCTCGACCAGACGGCGCCCGTTGAACTGCGAGAACGCTGTCTCGCGGAAGTAGTAGGCGCCCGTGGGCGAGGCGTAGTCGCCGTGCAGCACGACGACCGCGACCGGCACATCGGAGCCGTCGGAGGAGTACTCGTCTTGGAAGTCGGTGCTCGTGCGCGTGCCGCGGCCCCGCTGCGGCTGCGCCTTCTGATCGCCATCGAGGCCGAGCCCCGCCGGAGGCCGCGCGGTCGGCAGGCCCGTGATGTTCAGCGCGAAGAGCAGCAGCAGTGCGAGCGCGAGCAGTGCGCCGGCGTGCAGCGGGATCCGGCGCGCGCGCTCCTCCCGTAACAACAGCGCGGCGAGCACGAGCACGCCCACCGCGCCCATGCCGAGATAGAACGCGGCGGGGTCGATGCCGCTGCCCCACGCGAAATCTCCGATCGCGAACGGGCGGTGCACCATGCCGGCGCGGTGCGGCGCGAAGCTCGATGCGAGCGCTCCCGCCGCGACCGCGACCTCCAGCGCCGCGAAGCCGGAGGCGCGCGACGCGAGGAAGCGCAGCAGGAACACGGGCGCGCCGATCCAAACCGCGATGCGCAGTACGTCGAGCGCGCCGAAGAGAACGAGCGGCGTCGCGTACGCGGCGAGCCACGCCCAGCTTCCGAGCAAGCCGGCAAGCCACAGCGTGGCGCCCGCGCTCAGCGCGGTGGCGGCCGCGACGGCGCCGAAGCGCAGCGCGCGCCCGCCGGGGCGCGCGTGCGAAACGCGCTCGGCGTAGAGCGAAGCGGCGAGCGCCGCGAGCGCCGCCGCCGCGATGCCGGGCGGCGCCGCGAGATTCCACGCGAGCGCCGCGGCTGCGAGCGCGAGCGCGAGCGCGCGCACCCACGCCACGGCGCGCAGCGCGCGCTGCGGCTCGGGCGCGTCGCCAGCTGCGTGCGGGAGCGCCATCACGTGAGCTGCCCGCCGTGGCCGTCGTGGGCGAGCCCGGTCGCGCGGTCGAGAATCTTCACGTCCCCGCCGTAGGACGAGAGCTCCGCGACGAGACCGCGCAGCTCGCGCTCGGAGATGCCGCGCGCAGCTTCACCCGCGTACACGAAGCGGTCGAACGCCCCGCGCGCGCGCGTGCGCGCGACGCCGTCGGCGCCGAGCACGAACGCGAGGCGCGGGCCGTGCTGCGCGGCGAGGCGCTGCACGTCGTAACGCCAAGCGCCGTCGCTCGCGGGCGTGAACACGATGCACGGATCCGCGGCGGTGGCGCCCTCGAGGAACGCACCGAGACCGGTCGCGCCGCGCGCGCCACCGGATGCCGCGACGGCGTGCAGCGCCTGGGCGAGCTCGCGCGCTTCCGCACGCGCGCCATCGGCGCCGAAACGCCAGCCCTCGCCGAGCGCGCCGCTCTCGAGCGCGAGCCGAGCCGCGGCCGCGGCGGCTTCGTCCTCGTTGCCTGCGACGAGGTATGCGTTCACCTGCCGCGCTGGCTCGAAGGAGCGCTCGGGCTTGCGAACCATCAGCACGCCGGTGCGCGCGAACACCTTCCACATCACGTCGCGCGCGGAGTCGCCGGGTGCGTAGCGGCGGATGTCGACGCGGTCGCCCTCGGGCGTGCCGGCGGGGTGCGAGTCGCCGTCGCCGCCGGTGCGCGTCACCACCACGCTCGGATCTCGCAGCTTGCCGGGGTTGGGCAGGATCCACGCGCTCACGTCGCGCGCGTCGCGCAGACGCAGGCGCGTGAGACCGAAGACGTCGCGAACCTCGATCACGCGCTCGATGCGTTTCACCTCCGCGCGCCGCGACGCGCGCACCTCCTCGAGCCAGGAGCCGCCGCCGATGCGCGGCTGCAGACGACACGCGACGTGCTCCGGTTCCTCCCAGCGCAGCCCGAGCGTGATCCACGGCAGCGGCCAGTCCGGCAGCACGAAGCCGGTGCGGAACCAAACCTCGGTCTCGATGCGCTCGGGCAGCGCGGGCGTGGGCAGCTCGCGCAGCGCGCGGCGCAGGACGAATGCGGTGGCCGCCGCGCCGAGCGCGCAGATCGCGAGCACTGCGAGACAGGCGAGCGCCGCGACGAGCAGCAGCAGGTCGAGCGCGCGGAAGCCGTAGTACCAGAGCGCGAGCCCGCTCCCCGCGGCGAGCAGGGCGCCCGGCAGCGCCAGCGGCTGCCAATCGAAGGCGCGCGCGAGCGGACGCAACCAGCGAGGAGCACGCATGACGCTGGTTTAGCAGCGCGCGAAGAGCCGCCCGGAAGGAAAACGGATCCCGCGGTCAGCCCTGGCACACGCCGAGCGCGCGCAGCTGCGCCGCGGCCTGCTTCGCCCAGCCGCGATTCGCCGCGGGGCTGGCGGGGCTCGGGTGCAGGATCTCGCCGACGCGCGCGCTGCCCGGCAGCGCAGCGCGCGCACGATCGGCCGCGAAGCGCCCGATGCCCACCACGACGCGCGGCGCGAACAGCGAAGCGAGCTTCGCGAGCGCGCGGTCGCACGCGGCGAAGAGCGCGTCGCGTTCTGCGCGCGGCAGCTGATCCGGCGTGCGGTTCTTCCCGCTCGCCTCCATGAACACGAGCGGGCAGTAGTTCAGGACGAACGCCTCCGCGAAAAAGCGCTCCGGCTTCTCCCAGTGCGCCGCAACCGCGCCCCACACCCGCGCGCCGCTCACCTCACTGCGCTCACACGCGAACCCGTCGACCGGCCGCTTCGGGTGCTCGCGCGCCGGCTTCGCCACCGGCCCCTCGATCCCGAGCCAGCCGCGTACCGCCGCGACCTCGCCGAACGGCACCCCCGTCTGCGCCATCCCGTAGGGCCCCGGATTCATCCCCAGGAAGAGAATGGGCACCGGCCCCTGCGCATACCGCCGCACGAACGCCGCATGCGGCCGCATCGCGTACGACAGCGGGTCGTACACATGCGTCACCGGCGCCCCAAACCAAAGCGCCGCGAGCTCCCGCGACAGCCCCCGCTCCACGCGCAGCACCTTCTCCGCAAAAGCGTTCGCGCCGCCGCGACTCATGAACGAGCCACGGTAACCGCGCCCGATCTCGACGGGCGCGCCGCAACGAACAAACGAGCCAGCGCGATGCCTGACGCGCCACGCGACCGACAGAACAACCTCGCTGACGAACGCTCCTCCCAGCCACGTCGGCCGAGGCAGCAAGCGAAGCGCGCAGCAAACCGCGGAGTCTTCGACGCGGTTTGCGAAGTAAACAAGGAAAAGGGCCGCTCGCCCCTGTACGCCCACGCGCCCCGTTCCCTACCGTGCCCCGTGACCGCAGGGCCCCGGCTTCGTCGGCGGCCCGCAAACCCCGCGAGGTCCGGAAGGAAGCAGCGGTAGCGGCGCCCCGGCGGTTGTCGGCAAGCCCTGCGGTCACTCGCTTCAGCTCGCGCAACGAGGACTGCCCGTGGCCCACATGGTGCTCGCACGCAAGTGGCGCCCACGCACCTTCGAGGAAGTGGACGGGCAGGCGCACGTCACGACGCCGCTGCGCAACGCGATCCGCACCGGCCGCATTCCGCACGCGCTGCTGCTCACCGGCCCGCGCGGCACCGGCAAGACCACGCTCGCGCGCATCTTCGCGTGCTGCCTGAACCACTCGAAGGGCCCGAGCGACTCGTTCGATCCTGAAGATCCCGAGTGCGTCGCGATTCAGTCGGGGCATTCCACCGACGTGCAGGAGATCGACGCCGCGAGCCGCACCAGCGTCGACGACGTGCGCGAGATCATCGAGTCGATCCGCTACGCGCCGTCGCCCGGCAAGCACCGCGTCTACATCGTCGACGAAGTGCACATGCTCTCGACGCCCGCGTTCAACGCGCTCTTGAAGACCCTCGAGGAGCCGCCGCCGCGCAGCCTGTTCGTGTTCTGCACGACGAACCCGGAGAAGATTCCGTTCACCGTGCTCTCGCGCTGCCAGCGCTACGACCTACGCCGCATCGCGACGAGCCAAGTCGCCGCGAACCTGAAGCGCATCGCGAAGGCCGAAGGCATCGCGATCTCGGACGCGAGCCTCGCCGCCGTGGCGCGCGCCGGCGAAGGTTCGATGCGCGACTCGCAGACGCTGCTCGACCAGCTGCTCGCGTATGGCGAGGGCAAGGTCGACGACGCGCAGGTGGCCGAGGTGCTCGACCTCGTCGATCGCAAGTTGTTATTGGCGATGGCGACCGCGTGCATCGACGGCGACGCCGCGGCCGCGCTCGCCGCGATTCGGCGCGCGTGGGACCGAGGCATCGATGCGAAGCGCCTCGGCGGCGAGCTGCTCGCGACGCTGCGCGATCTCGTCGTGCTGCGCGTCGCGCCGAACGCGGGGCTCGTCGAGGGCGGCGAAGGCGACGTCGCGGCGCTGCGCGAGCTCGCCGCGCGCGCCGAGGAGCCGCGCCTGCGGCGCATGTTCCGCGCGCTGCTGAAGGAGCAGGAGGATCTCGCCTGGGCGCCGGATCCATTCGCGGTGCTCGAGGTGGCGCTCGTGCGCCTCGCGACGATGCCGAGCGGCGACGAGGTGGAGGCGCTGCTCGCGCGCATCGACGCGCTCGAGAAGCGGCTGCGCGGCGAGACGCCCGAGCCTGGCGGCGGAGGCGGCGGCGGCTTCGCGCGGCGCGCTCCGCCGGCGCAGGGTTCGCCGCCGACTTC
>VGRF01000051.1 GCA_016875395.1 Deltaproteobacteria bacterium
ACGCGTTCTTCCGCGAGTGCCGGCGCGTGCTTCGTCCAGACGGCCGGGTCTTGATCGCGACCGCGAACAAGGACCTCAGCGATTTCAGCCCGAGTCCGCACAGCCATCGCTACTTCGGCGCGGGCGAACTCGCGCACGCCCTCGAGTCGAACGGCTTCTCGCCCACGATGTTCGGGCACCTCTCCGTGCGCGACGTCACCCTGCGCCAGAAGGTCCTCCGCCCAATCAAGCGAATCGTCGTGGGTCTTGGGCTCATGCCGAGAACGATGCGCGGCAAGCGCCTTCTAAAGCGGCTCGTGTTCGGGAAACCGGTGGTCATGCCCCGGGAGATCGCTCCGGAGGTACGCTTGAGCGTTCCGCCAACTCCGATCGCCTGCGACCGCCCGGATTTCGAACACAAGGTGATCTACGCCGTTGGTACGCTGCGAAACTCGCGCTGACGCTGTCGGGAACATCAGTCGGCTATTGGAGGGGGGCAAATGCCGGAAGGTCGCTCGGTCCCGTTCTTCAACTACCAGGCTCTCTTCACGGCCCAAGAGCCCGAGATCATGGCCGTCGTTCGCGACGTCTTGAGCCGCGGCGCGTACATCCTCCAGAGCGACCTCGTTGAGTTCGAGGCGAACCTCGCCGCGTACCTCAACGTGCGCCACGCGTTCGGCGTCGCCGACGGCACGAACGCATTGAAGCTCGCGCTACTCGCGATCGACTGCGGCCCCGGTGACGAAGTGATCGTTCCCGCGCACACGTACATCGCGAGCGCAGCAGCCGTTCACTTCGTCGGAGCCACGCCGGTCCTCTGCGAGTGCGGGCCCGACCACATGATCGACGTCGAGTCTGCGCGCAGGCTCGTCAGCAAGCGAGCGAAAGCACTCATGCCCGTCCAGCTCAATGGCCGCACGGCGAACATGGAGGCGGTGCTTCTCCTTGCGCGCGAGCAGGGTCTGCACGTAGTCGAGGACGCCGCGCAAGCGCTGGGCTCGCGCTTCGATGGCCAAGCGGCAGGCACCTTCGGCGCGGCGGGAACCTTCAGCTTCTATCCCGCGAAAGTGCTGGGCTGCTTCGGCGACGGCGGGGCGGTCGTCACGAACGATGACGCGATCGCGGAGCGGATCTCGCTGCTCCGCGATCACGGGCGAAATCGCGATGGCGAGGTGGTTGCGTGGGGTACGAACTGCCGCCTCGACAATCTGCAAGCCGCGGTGCTGAATCTCAAGCTCGCGAGTTTCGATGCCGCGCTCGAACGCCGCCGCGAAATCGCGCGCCGCTACGACGAGGGACTGCGCGACCTCGCGCAGCTCCGCGTGCCGCCCCCGCCGAACGCCGATCCGCGTCACCACGACATCTTCCAGAACTACGAGATCGAAGCCGAGCAGCGCGATCAGTTGAAGAAGTACCTCGAAGGTTGCGGCGTTCGCACGATCGTCCAGTTCGGCGGGAAGGCGGTGCATCAGTTCGCGGGTTTGGGTTTCACGGGCGTGCAGCTTCCCAAAACCGAGGAGATGTACCGGCGCCTGCTGCTGCTGCCGATGAATACGACGCTCTGCGATGACGACGTGAGCTACGTGGTCGAGTCGGTGCGGGCCTTCTATCGCGGGCGAGCCTGATGGCCGCGAAGCCTACGCGGCCGTCGGAACTGGGCGGCCTCGCGGATCCGGCGGAGTTCACCGCTCCGATCGCGATCGACGGAGTCGAACCCGAAACGCTGCGTGGTTACCTGCGCTCGATGCTGAAGATCCGAATCGTCGAGGAGGTCGTCGGCGAGCTGGTGGAGCGCGGGCTCGCCCGAGCGCCGTGTCACTTGGGAATCGGGCAGGAAGCCGTCGCGGTCGGAGTCTCTGCGCAGCTCGAGGCGACTGATCGGGTGTTTGGCGGACACCGCTCGCATGCGCACTACCTGGCCTTGGGGGGCGATGTCTATCGCCTGCTCGCCGAGATCCTGGGCAAGGAGGACGGCACGTCGAAGGGCATGGGCGGCTCGATGCACCTGCTCGGGCGCGAAGTCGGTTTTCACGGGAGCGTTCCCCTCGTGGGCGCCACGATTCCGATCGCTGTCGGCGCAGGGCTCGCCTGCAAGATGGATGGGCGCGGCGCGATTGCCGTGAGCTACTTCGGAGACGGAGCTGCTGAGGAGGGGGTCTTCCACGAGTCGATGAATCTCGCCGCGGTGCTCCAGCTGCCAGTGCTCTTCGTGTGTGAGAACAACCTCTACTCGAGTCATCTCGACATCGGCGTTCGGCAGCCGAGCGATCGCGTCGCCCGCTATGGCGAAGCCCATCGCATCTCGAGCGTGACGGTCGATGGCAACGATGTTGTCGCGGTCGAGAGTGCGGCTAGCGAACTGATCGGCGCCGCGCGGCGTGGCGACGGCCCGGCATTGCTCGAGGCCGTCACGTATCGGCACCGGGGCCACGTGGGTCCGCGCGAGGACGTCGACGTCGGAATTCGGCGCAGCCAGTCGGAGATTCAAGCGTGGAAGGGGCGCGATCCCATTGCACGCGTCGCGAATGCAATGCAGGGGCATGAGCTTCTCGATGAGCCGGCGCTGCACGCAATCGAGGCGAACCTGCGCGAGGAGATCGCCGCGGCTTGCCAACGCGCCGAGGCCGCGTCGTACCCCGCCGACTCCGCTCTGCTCGATCGCGTCTTTGCGGAGACCAGCGCGTGAGCGCATCCGAGACGAACTACGGATCGGCGATTCGCGCGGGCTTCGAGTACCTGCTCAGCAGCTACCCGAAGGTCTTCGCGATCGGCCAGGGACTTTGGAGCCCTTGGTACGTCGGAAACTCGATGACGGACCTCGATCGGAAGTTCGGTCGCGATCGAATCATCGACACGCCCGTGTCCGAACTCGCGTGCACAGGGGCCGCGATTGGGGCATCGCTTTGCGGTTATCGGCCCATCGTGGTGCACCCGCGCATGGACTTCATGCTGCTCGCGGTGGACCAAATCGTGAACCAAGCAGCGAAGTGGTCCCACATGCTGGGAGGGCAAGTGTCCCCGGCAGTGACCGTGCGGGCGATCATCAACCGCGGTGGCGAACAGGGTGCCCAGCACTCGCAGTCCTTACACGCTTGGTTCGCTCACATCCCAGGGCTTCGCGTCGTGATGCCATCGACGCCCACAGACGCGCGAGATCTACTGATCGCGTCGGTGCTCTGTGACGACCCGGTCCTATACATCGACGACCGCTGGCTGTACGAGCGCTCCGAAGTCCTCGCGCCGCCCCGCGAGCTCGCGCTGCGCGATCAGCGCTGCGCGATTCGTCGCAGCGGTCGCGACGTCACGTTGGTCGGCGCGGGCTACTCCGCGTTCTTGTGCGAACAGGCGGCTGATCAACTCAGCGCGCAGGGCGTCGACTGCGAGGTGATCGATCCCCGCGTCATCAACCCCCTCGACGAAGCGACGATCCTCGCCTCCGTCAATCGCACACGCGCGCTTTGCGTCGTCGATGGTGGTTGGCGGAACTCCGGTTTCGCAGGCGAGGTCCTGGCGCTCACCGCGGAAGCGCTCGAGCTCGGCACGCTGCGCGTGCCGCCCATTCGGATCACGCTCCCCGATGCCCCGGCTCCCACCAGCAAGACTCTGGAAGCCATCTACTACCCGACGGTCGAGTCGATCGTGGCGGCGGTTGCGAATCAGCTGCGGTGAGGATGGAAATGAAGCGCCTGATCGACGTTTCTGTCTCTCTGCTCGGCCTGATCGCCGCGTCGCCTCTCCTGCTGCCGGTGATGTTCCTGATCTGGCTTCAAGACCGACACTCACCGCTGTACATCGCACCTCGGACCGGACTCGCCGAGCAGCCGTTCTCGATGGTCAAGCTGCGCTCGATGCGCGTGTGGGCAGACAAGACGGGCGTCGACTCGACGGCGTCGAACGACCAGCGCATCACCCCGATCGGCGCGTTCGTTCGCCGTTACAAGCTCGATGAGCTGATGCAGCTGTGGAACGTGCTGAGGGGTGACATGAGCCTGGTAGGGCCGCGCCCCAACGTCGAGCGTGAGACGCGCCTGTACACCGCAGAGGAGAAGCGTCTTCTTCGCGTACGGCCCGGCATTACCGATTTTGCTTCGATCGTGTTCGCTGATGAAGGTTCGATTCTCGAGGGACGCCCGGACCCCGACCTCGCGTACAACCAACTGATTCGCCCTTGGAAGAGCCGCCTGGGGCTCTTCTACATCGATCATCGCAGCACCAGCTTGGATCTCTTGCTGATCGGGCTGACCGCGGTTTCCTTCGCCTCGAGGAGCGCGGCGTTGCGAGCGGTCGCTAGCCGGCTTAACGCGCTAGACGCACCCGAGGAACTCGCGCGGGTCGCTCGGCGCGAGCAACCCCTCGTCGCGGCACCGCCGCCTGGGTCGCGCGAGATCGTTACGGCGCGCGCCTGAAGGACAGCGTGAGAGTCAGGGTGTACGAGAATGAGAGGATCAGTCCTAGCCGCGGCAAGCGCCCAAGCACGCAAGTCGTTCATCGCGCTAGCGATGCTCGCGGTGTGTCCCGCGGCTCTCGCCGAACCCCACATCGCCCTCGACTCGCCGCTTTGGCGCCTCGAGTCCGACGACGACGGAGTTCGCCTCTACTCGAGCCGCGTCGAGGGCACGGACATCGTGCCGTTCAAAGCAGTGATGAGCATCCCCGCGAGCATCGAGGAAGTGGCCGCGGTGCTCGAGGACATGCCGCGCCGCAGCGAATGGGTCGCGCGTTTCGGTGGAAGCGTGCTTCTCGAACGTTGGGGCGACTACGACCGAACCGAGTACGTGCGAATGCGCATGCCATGGCCGCTCTCCGACCGCACGGCCCGCGTGAGGGTCTTGGTGAGCGTCTCTCGGCACCGCAACGTCGTCTCGATCGTCGGTCGTTCCGTGCGCGCGCGCGGTCGTCCCGATCTTCCCGAGTTCGTTCTCGCTGAGGTCTATGAGAGCACCTTCCAGATGGCGAGGCGCGCTGGTTCGACTGAAGTGACAGCCCTCGCCTTCGTGGATCCCCGCGGAAATCTCCCGAAGTGGGTCGTAAACCTCTTCACGGGCAGAGAAGCGCGACGCACCCTCGTTGGCTTGCGGCGGCAGGTGGACCGCAACCTCTACGGGCCGGCGGTTCTCGGAGAAATCCGGGCGCGAATCCACCGCTTCGAAGAGGGAGCGGCCCAACCACACTGACGGCCCCGATCCGTCCTCGCGCCCCGCGAGTCGCGCGAACCCGCCCGCCGAACGCATCACGACGAGCGTGTCGCTCGAGCTCTGACGAGCGGCCAGGCGAGCGCGGCAGCGACGATCGCGACCGCAGTCGCCGCGAGCGCGGAACGCGACGACCCCGCAATCACGACGACGCAGAACGCACCGCCGATCACGGCGAGCGCGACGTCCGAGCGCTCGCCGCGAAGCAGCGCGCCCACGCAGGCGCCGGCGTAGGTGAGCAGCGCGAACAGCGTCGACGCTTCGATCAGGATTCCGAACTGCTCGCCGAGCGTGGGTGAAACGGTGAGCGCGATCGCGAGCGTGCCGATCACGCCCGCCGCGACGAGCCCGAGCGCTGGCGTGTCGCCGCTGCGCACGCGCGCGAACGCGGCGGGCAGGAGGCCGCGCTCGGCAGCGGCCTGGCTCACTTGCGCCGTGAGCAGCACCCAGCCCGCGAGCGTCCCTAACGCCTTCAGCAGCGCGAACGCCGCGATCACCGGCCCCGCGGACTCGCCGAGCGTGCGCGCTGCTGCGAGTGCGAACGGAGCGGAGGATGCCGCCAGTTGATCGGCGGGCACGAGGCCAGTCATCACCGTGCTGGCCGAGATGTAGACGAGCGCGGCGAAGGCGACGCCCGCGAGCGTCGCGATCGGGACGTTGCGCCGCGGGTCATCCACGACGGCTGCCGCGACGCACGCGCTCTCGAGCCCGGTGAAGGCCCAGAACACCAGCACGAGCGCGCTCGGAATCGTGGCCGCGACGCTCGCTCCGCCCGGATTCCACGAGTCGCGGAACAAGTCCACGTCGAAGGCGAGCCAGCCCGCGGTGGCGATCAACAGGAGCGGCACGAGGCCGGCGATCAGTAGCAGCCCGTCGAGTTGGCCCACAAAGCGCGGGCTCACGAAGTTCGCGAGTGCGAGCAGCCAGAGCAGCGCGATCGCCGCGAGCGGAATCGCGGCGCCCGTCAGGCCGGGAACGAGCGCGCCGAGATAGCCCGCAGCGGCGGTCGCGATCGCGACGTTCCCGATCAAGCAGGCGGCCCAATAACAAATCGTCGCCTGGAAGCCCGCGAACGGACCGACATCGGCGAACACGTAGCTCGCCGGTCCGCCCGCGAGCGGATGGCGATCGGCGAGGCGGCCGAAGAGCAGCGCGAGCACGAGCGCTCCGAATGCCGCGAACAGCCAGCCGATCAGCGCGACGCCGCCGACGCTCGCGAGCGTCGCGGGCAAGAGGAAGATGCCGGAGCCGATCATGTTGCCCGCGACGAGGCCAGTCGCGAGCACGACGCCGAGCTTGCGCTTGCCGTGCACCTAATGACTCGCGCGCGGTCGCGAAGACCAGCCGGGCGGCGGCTGCGCGAGCTCGCGGCTCTCGGGAATCAGCGTGCGCATGCGCGAGCCGAACCTGCGCAGCGCGACCTCACCGCGCGCGAGCGGCCCCGCGCTGAAGCTCGACGACGCCATGCCTGCCTGCACGCGTTCGATCAGATCCTTGTCCTCGATGCTCACGCGCCGGTTGACGCGCCAGTTGAGATACCGCGCGGCGCGCATCTCGCGGCGCTCGTCGGGCAGCGCGTAGGCGATCTCGCGAATCAGCGTCTCGGTCGGCGAGAGCGGAATCCACTGCATGAAGTCGACCTGATCGGGGTAGACGTCGAACGCGAAGTTCGGCCACAGCTTGAAGTAGACCCAGCGCCGCTGCGCCTCGCGCGCGAGGCCGGGCACTTCGGGCAAGAACGCCTGATAAGCGCGCTCCGACCAGTTCGCGGACGGCTCCTTCTGCAGCGCGCCCTCCATGCGATCGATCCACTCGCGCGAGTCGACGCGATAGGTGCTCGCGAACAGGCGCGTGAGCCCGGGGTGCGCGACGGAGATGTGCAGGCCGTCGGAGTAGTTGTCGCCCACGTTCTTCCAGTTCACCGCGCGCGGTCGCAAGCGCACGGCGCCGAGCGGCCGGAGCTCCTCGAAGCGGTACCGCGCGATCTCGCTCGCGAACGGCGCCAGCATCTCGGCGACGCTCGGGCCGCCGCTCGAGAGGCGCACGAACACGAAGCCGGCGCACACTTCGCTGTCGACCGGCGCGAGCCCGTTCTTCGCGAAGTCGAGCGAGGGGTAGTCGCTGCGATTGGGAACGCCGGCGAGCCGGCCGTCGAGCTCATACGCCCAGGCGTGATACGGGCACACGATGCGGCGGCAGCTGCCGCTCGCGCCGTCGAGCAGGCGCGCGCCGCGGTGCCGGCACACGTTGTGGAAGCCGCGCACGGCGCCATCTGCGCCGCGCACGACGAACAGCAGCTCCCCTGAGAACTCGAAGGTGTGGAAGTCGCCGGGCCTCGGGACGTCGCTCACGTGGCACACGACCTGCCACGACGGCCGGAACACGCGCTCGCGCTCGAGCGCGAGGAACTCCGGATCGCGGTAGATCCAGGAGGGAAGGCCGAAGTCGTCGCAGTTCGCAGTCGTCACGCGCGGCGCCTTCGCAGCTCGAAGCCCACGAGCATGATGCACACGCTCGCGACGCCGAAGCCGAGCGGCGCGCGCTGCTCGGGAATCAGCGCCATCGCCGCCACGATCGCGAGCATCCCGCCGATCGCGAGCCGCGTGAGATGCGGATACGCCCACATCTTCACGCGCAGCTTCTCGGGCGCCTCGCGTTCGAGGCGCGCGCGCAGGCGCAGCTGCGAGAACGCGATCGCGACGTAGACGAAGATCGCGACGGTGCCGTACGAGTCGACGAGGAACTTGAAGACGCGATCGGGCGAGACGTAGCTCATCAGCACCGCGACGTAGCCGAACGCGCTGCCGGCGAGGATCGCGGGCGCGGGCACGCCGCGCGCATCGAGCTGCGCGAACACGCGCGGCGCGTCGCCGCGTCGCGCGAGCGCCATCAGCATGCGCGACGACGCGTAGAGCCCGGAGCTCAGCGCCGAGAGCACGGCGGTGAGGATCACCGCGTTCATCAGATGCGCCGCGGCGGGAACGCCGAGCTCTTCGAGAGCGCTCACGTACGGGCGTGCGATGCCCGCGTCGTTCCACGGCAGGATCGTGACGACGAGGAAGATCGAGCCGATGTAGAACACGAGCACGCGCGAGATCACCGACTGCACCGCGCTCGCGACCGCGCGCTCCGGCGCCGCGCTCTCGGCCGCCGCGATGGTGACGAGCTCCGCGCCGAAGTAGAAGCCGGTCGCCGCGACGGCGCCTGTTAGGACCGGCGCGATGCCGTTGGGAAAGAAGCCGCCGTGCGCGGTGAGATTCCCGAAGCCGCCGCCCGCGCCGGGCCAGAGGCCGAGCGCCCACGCCGCTCCCGCGATCAGGAACGCGACGATCGCGGCCACCTTGATCGACGCGAACCAGAACTCCGTCTCGCCCCACGTGCGCACCGAGAGCAGGTTGAGCGCCATGAACAGCGCCGTGAGCGAGAGCGTGAAGACCCACGGCGCGACTCCGGGGAACCACACCCGTAACAAGTCTGCGCCTGCGACCGCTTCGAGCGCGACCACGATCACCCAGAAGTACCAGTACATGAAGCCCGTGAGGAAGCCCGCGCGTTCGCCGAGCGCGAGCCGCGCGTACTCGTAGAAGCCGCCGATCGCGGGGAACGCGACGGCCATCTCGCCGAGCATGCGCATCACCAGCACGACGAGCGCGCCCGTGATCGCGAACGACAGCACCGCCGCGGGGCCGGCGGCTTTCACGACGACGCCGCTGCCGACGAAGAGCCCGGCGCCGATCACGCCGCCGAGCGCGATCATCTGCATGTGCCGGCTCTGCAGCGTGCGGCGGAGAGCGGGGACGGGCTCAGGCGCCGCCAATGGTGCCCTCGGTCACCAGGTACTTTTCGCGGACCGCGGCGAAGTGAAGTCGGACTCGCGCAGACTGTTTTTCCGCTGTCTCTACGCGCGCCAGGACGTCTTCGACGAAGTGAACGCGAACGCGATCCAGGGCAGGAGGTAGGAGCGCGTTCTGCAAGCGCTCCAGCGGCGCTTGGAGCGAATCGTTCGCGCGGGGAAGCAGGAAAACGATCGCCCGGACATCGGATCGAGAGAGCAGCGCGACGTTCCTCAGAAGCTGATAGTGCGCGCAGAACTCGTCGGGTTGCAGGAACTTCGGATCGACGAATCGCTTGAGCCGAGCCCGATAGGGACTCTCGAGTCGTTGTTCATACCGTGGAGTTCTCTTGACGCTCCCGAACTCGGACTCGGTGAGCTTCACCTCGCAACACGTCGCAGCGCCCGCGTCGTTCCACCACGTCAGATCGACGTTCGTGCCCTCAGCTGGATCCGGGATCCACTCAGGTTGAATTCGCTCGACCGCCCTCGATTCGCCAAGTGCGCCAAAGAGCGCAGACGCGTCTTCGACCTGCCGAGTCATGAAGGGCAGGACGAGGTTCAGAGCAAAGGCCTGCGACGAGTTGAGGTGATGAAAGTCGCGGTGGAGCTTCAGCTCCGGGTGAGCCGCGAAGTACGCGAGGCCTTCGCTGCGTACGGACTCGATCAGGTTCAGCGGGTAGAGAGCCTTCGGGAGAATGTGCGGATAGGCCCGCTGGTTCTTGGCCCATACGCCGTTCTCGCGAACTCCAAGCCGCGTGCGCTTGTAGTTCGCGAGGTGCCGGCAGAGCGCTTGGCTGTACCGGCTCATACCCATCTCCCTAACACGTCGCGCAGAATCCCCACCGCTTCGTCAACGTGCGCGCGCTCGCTCACGAACGCGGGCGCGAGCAGCAGCGCGTCGCCGGTGGCCTTCACGTGCAGGCCCGCGTCGAAGAGGCGCTTCTGCACCTCGTTACCGGCGAGACCGGGCGTGTTGTCCTTCGTGCGCACGTCGACGCCGGCGAGGAGGCCGTAGCCGCGCACGTCGGCGACGGCGGGCAGGCTCTGCAGCGAGTGCACTTGCTCCAGGAAGTAGGGAGAGAGTGCGCGCGCATTCTCGAAGCTGCGCTCGGCGTCGAACAGCGCGAGCGTCGCCAGGCCCGCAGCGCACGCGGCGGGGTGCGCCGAGTACGTGTAGCCGTGGAAGAACTCGGGCGCGTGGCGCGGGCCGCGCTCGACGATCGTGTCGTGGATGTCGCGGCGCGCTGCAACGGCGCCCATCGGCTGCGCGCCGTTGGTGATCGCCTTGGCCATGGTGATCAGGTCGGGAGTGACGCCGAATTCCTGCGCGGCGAAGGCGCGGCCGGTGCGGCCCCATCCCGTAATCACTTCGTCGAACACGAGCAGGATGCCGTGCTGCGTGCACAGCTCGCGCACGCGCTCGAGGTAGCCGCGCGGCGGAGGCAGGCAGCCCGTCGAGCCTGCGATCGGCTCGATGAAGACGGCGGCGATGTTCGCGAAGCCGTGGAGCTGCCCGAGCCGCGCGAGGTCGTCGGCGAGCTCGACGCCCTTTTCGGGGAGGCCGCGCGTGAAGCGGTTCTCGGGCAGGTGCGTGTGCCGCATGTGCACCACGCCAGGCACGCCCGTGCCGAAGCTCTCGCGGTTGCGAACGAGGCCGGAGAGCGCGACGCCGCCCATGTTCACGCCGTGATAAGCGCGCTCGCGCGAGATGAACATCGTGCGCTGGCCTTCGCCGCGCGCGCGGTGATAGGCGAGGGCGATCTTCATCGCGGTGTCGACGGCCTCGCTGCCCGAGTTCGCGAAGAACACGCGGTCGAGGCCGCGCGGCGTGAACTCCGCCACGCGCGAGGCGAGCGCGAAGGCCTTCGGGTGCGCGCGCGTGAAGGTGGGCGCGAAGTCGAGCGTCAGCAGCTGCTCGTGCACGGCGTCCGCGATCTCGCGGCGGCAGTGACCGAGCGGCGTGCAGAAGAGCCCCGACGAGGCGTCGAGGATCTTGCGCCCGCCCTGCGTGAAGTAGTGCACGCCCTCCGCGCGCTCGAACATGCGCGGCTCGCCCTTGAACTCGCGGTTCGGCGTGAAGGGCATCCAGAAGTGGTCGAGCGCGAGCGCCATGTTGTTAGGCCTTCTTGGCGTTGAGGGCAGCGTACTTCGCGAGGTGGCGCACCGGCGGCTTCAGCGCGTCGCGGCGGAAGGGGTCGCCGAGCTCGCGCGTCACCATGATCTCGAGCACGGTCGTGCGGCCGTCGCGCTGCGCCGCGCAGGCGTCGCGCAGTGCGGGCCCGACGTCGGAGAGCTTCTCGATCGTGACGCCGTGCGCGCCGAGCGAGCGCGCCACGTTCGCCCAGCTCGGGTTCTCGAGGTTCACGCCCACGAAGCGGTCGTCGTAGAAATCGACCTGGTTCTTCTTCTCCGCGCCCCATTGCTGGTTGTTGAACACGACCGCGGTGACCGGGAGCTTCTCGCGCACGCAGGTGAGCAGCTCGCCGAAGCTCATGCCCCACGCGCCGTCGCCGACGTAACAAATCGCGGGCCGCTCGGGCGCCGCGGCTTTGCAGCCGATCATCGCGGGGAACGCGTAGCCGCAGTTGCCGAACATCATCGCGCCGAACATCGAGCGCGGGCGCTCGAACCGCAGGTACGAGTTCGCGATTTGGCAGATGTTGCCGATGTCGGTGCTGACCATCGCGCCTTCCGGCATCGCGGCCTCGAGCTCGCGCAGCGCCTGGCGTGGGTGCAGATACGCGGAGCCGCGCATCTCGCGCACGCTCCACGCGTCCTGCTCGTGATCCCAGCTCGCGCGCTCCTCGGTCCAGCGCTGCTTCTCGCGCGCGATCGTGGCGGCGCGCTCGGCGCGCG